>JBGTDP010000338.1:0-11288 GCA_041748255.1 Thermosynechococcaceae cyanobacterium
AAAGGTCAGGTTGCAGATGTGCGAGCCTTGATCAAGCCTTGATCAGACTTTTGGCAGCAAGCTTGGATAAACGCCATTTTGGCAACCAATTTAGCTCTATGCTGGGTACTCTGATCAATGAAGGGGGTATTGTTCCCCCAAGTAGCCCGGTCCAGTCCTCGAAAGGGCAACCTGCACCGAAAGGGTGGGGCGCAAACTAGCACTCCTAAGCCAAACGCTTCAAAGGTATGGAGATTGCTAGAACCGAAGGGGCTTTCATTCTTTTGTATAAATAGTTCCTCCTGTGGCTGTAGTAGAAACTGCTAGAGCCTGGATATCCTGTAAATAGCAATGGGGGGTTCAAAATGTCGACGGTTCCGGAAAGCATTTGTTGGGAAGAATTAATCCAGCTTTTGATTAGCAAGTCATCTGACTATACTCTAGGGCAGAAAACTAAGATGATTGAGATGTGGAAACAAGCTCAAGCCCGAAGGATGCATCTAGAGCAAAAATCAGATTGTGGGGATCTGCTAGAGCATCTTAGAGGCTATCGGCTTGATACACTGCAAGATAGAAATTGTTGAGGATAGGGCGGTTTAAGTGGGGCACAGGCTTGATTGTTGAATGCAAGGTTGATGCTCAAGGATTACCGCCATGACTTTGACCCTGCTTCTAGAACTAACAGCCAGGGAGCCTGAGCAGTGTATTGCTGGCTAGGACTGGTGCTAGTTGGGGTGGGACTCTTCTTGAGTCTCTGGATTGTGATCCCGGCACCCAGCTTGTTTTTGCTGCCGCTAGGGGTTGTTGTGCCTGAGTTGAGCCCGGCCCTCTTGGGGTTCAATGCCTTTGTTTTCTTGCTGCTATGGTTGCGCAAAGCAACCCTTCAACGGCCCCATAGATCCCAAAGATTGTGGCTGCTGATGTTGGTCGGCAGCCTGGCAGGAATTATCCTTAGTGCTTTGCCCTTGCTGCAATTACCCATGACGGTGCAACAGGCTAGGACTGCCATGCAAGCTGAACTTGGTCGCAACTACCTAGCTCAGATCCCGCAATCGGTGCAGGCCCAGATGCGCCCTCAACCCTTTGGGCTCGGGGATCTTTTTTCAGGAATTCCAACACCTAAGGTTCGCCACACCTCAGGCATTCCCTTTGCCACCCCCGAGGGTGTGCCGCTATCTTTGGATGTCTATCAACCGCTAAAAAAAGGCAAGTACCCAGGAATCGTTGTGATCTACGGCGGAGCCTGGCGAAGCGGCAGTTCGGCTGACAATGCTGAATTTAACCGCTACATGGCTGCGCGGGGGTATGTGGTTTGGGCGATCGCTTACCGTCATGCCCCTGAGTATCGCTTTCCGGCTCAGATCATAGATGTGCAATCCGCCCTGGCCTTTATTCAGCAGCACGCTTTAGAATATGAAACTGACCAAACGCGGATGGCTCTGCTGGGGCGATCGGCAGGTGCTCATCTGGCAATGCTGGCTGCCTATCAACCCAGCCCCCTGACTATCCGGGCTGTTGTTGATTACTACGGTCCCGTTGACTTAGCCAAGGGCTACAATGATCCGCCCAATCCTGATCCAATTGATGTTCGGGCAGTTCTCAGAGCGTTTCTAGGGGGACCTCCTAGATCCTTGCCTCAGCGATATCAGCAGGCCTCTCCAATTACCTACGTCAAGCCTTCCCTGCCGCCCTCCCTGCTGATCTACGGTAGTCGCGATCATCTGGTGCAGGCAAAATTTGGGCGAGCGTTATTCCAACGCCTGCAAGCGGCTGGCAATACTGCGATCTTGGTTGAAATTCCCTGGGCTGAGCATGCCTTTGATGCTCTGTTTAGCGGCCTGAGTAACCAGCTAGCCCTTTATTACACCGAACGGTTTATTGCTTGGGCCCTCACTGAGGCTCCCCAAGTTGGCTTTTCTGGAACTTCTGAAGTTACAGCTGCGTTCCCCTCGGCTACGGCTCAAGCTAAATCTGCTGTCTCAGGCGGGGTGGTAACTGGCCTGGTCTGCCAAAGTTGATCTAGATGGGTGGCTGGAATCGTTAAGTAGAGAACATCACCAGAACTTAAGGAGGTTTCTAGCAGCTCCCAACCATGGATGGTTTGGTGCTGAGTTTCCAGATAGAGAGGCACAAAATCAATTGCCATGGCCACTGCTTTGACCCCCCGACCACACAAGGGATGGGCAGGGGTGATCAAGGTTGCCACGGCGATCCAGAGCTTATTTGCGGTCATCCCACTGCCGAGAACCTTGCCCCCTAAGGCCGCAGCGGCAAAGGAAGGAGCAACTAATTCCATCGGACTCAGAACCATGGCATCAAACACCTTTTGGGCCATGGTCCCAAACTGAGCATCTTGAGCACGGAGCACAACCGGCAGCTTTGGAGACACCCCTTTAGCCGTCAGGGCAATTTCTAAATTGGTGGTGTCATTGTTGGTAACGGCCAACAGAGCTGCGGCTTGCTGAAGGTTAGCAGCTTTTAGGGTCAGGGCTAAATTTGCATCCCCCTCAATCACCGGGACCTTTAGAGCCCGTACCGAGGTTAAAAAGCGACTGCTCGGATCCCGCTCCACCACCACCACTTCGTGGCCTTGGGCACAGAGCTGGTTGACGATTTGCATCCCAACCCCTCCCAAACCACAGACAATATAATGATTGCGCTGGGGAATCCAAACAGTATCCCAAAATTGCCGAAATCGGGTTCCTAAGACGAAATCATTCAGCAGGGCATAACAAACCCCAATCACCCCGGCCCCGACCAGCATCATGATCACAGTAAAGAGCTTAAGGCTACCGGAACCAACTTCTGCGACTTGCTCATTTCCTCCAGCGCCGGTAATCATTCCCACCGAAAAGTAGAGGGCATTGATAAATGAAGTCGAAAAGCTTACCCGCACATAGGTAACTGTGGCAATCAAAATGGTTAACAGCAGGGCCAGGATTGCCACCAAGGCAGAACGAACCGATTGCTGAAACTTTCGCAGGCTGATCAACATCCTCAGAGCTCTTTGTCCCCAGGATTTGCGGGCGGTGTGAATGTTGGGGCGGGTGCCAACAATTAAGCGATCGCCCACCTGCAGCCGCCGACCAGAGGTAACGGCAGAGACTAAATCAAGATCCCCCGCCACTGGCAAATAGTAAATCAGCATGCGAGTGCGGTCTTCCCAGAGTTCTGCCAAAGATACCCCCCGCCAGGGATGGTCTGGGTCAATCAAGGCTTCATGAATTGGCCAGGTCTGGTTAAACAGGCGCAACTGACCAATGGCACGGCTACCCAAGGCGGCAAAAGCAAAAATTGGCGCGGCTAAAGCCGCAACACTCATGCTGGTATGGCCAGGCAGGGTGTGGTCAAGGCGCTCCCCCAGACTGGTGTTAAACAGGCGACTAATGATCCGAATCTGAGGATTGAGAATCTTGGCCTGCATCAAAATGGCTAGATTTAAAGCCTCATCGGCACTGGCCAAAACCAGGGTTTGGGCGTCTTGAATCCCTGCAGCCAGAAGCGTTGAAGCTGCCCGCAGGTCGCCAATAATAACCTCTGGTTCATCACCCAGTAAAGGGCGATCGCTGATCCCCACGGCAAAAGCACCCTGCTGTCTCAGCAGCGCCAAAATTCTGTACCCAGTGCGACCGAGGCCACAGACAATAATTCGAGACTTCATGGCTCCCCAGGCTAGACAGACGGCAATGCTGTCCTAGAGTTCTTATCTTCAGCCTGTCTAGGCTGAACAACTGTAGCTGAGAATACTTCTTCAGAGAAAAAAGGCTTCCCCCATGGTCTCGGTAGCGATGCTGCCTACAGCCTTATTCGGACATTTTTTCGTTTTGTAAAGTTTTATGTAAAAATCCTAATCTCTGGCTAGCGATAGACTTTGGTTGACAACCCACTTCGGTATAAATTGGGACAAGTGATAAAAAGTAACTTTGGAGGACTATTTTTATGACTAATCCCACAAATACTAATTCTGAAAATACTGGCCCAGAACCTCAGTACGATCCGCACATTGCTCCAGCCGAAACGGCTGCTCGTCGTGAGCGGGAAGGCCAAAACTTTGGCTCCAAGCCTAAGCAATCGGGTGACTTTGATACCCGGGCTGGGGAAACTATTGACCAGGAAGGTCTGGCCAACAACTATGCGATCGAGCCAGAAATGTATGTCGATCAACCCGGTGACCTAAAGCAAGAAGAAGAAGCCCAAAAAGCTGCCCGAGCTCAGGAACTAGACGAACTCTCAGAAGACGAAGAAGGCGAACTGACTAAAGAGAAAGATACCCGTCATCGCGGCCCAGGAGCTGTCTAGCTGAGGTCTGATTTACAGAACGATTGGAATCGGTTAAATCTTGATCATTCAATCCTGATCAAATCTTAATTAATCTACTTGGATGGCTAGAAGGGCCCCTAAGTAGATTTTTTTTAGCTGATTGCTGAAATCAAGCAATCCATTCCCGAAGGTGTACGGGAGCAGCCAAATATGTGAGGATGGTTACAAAATATTTCAGAAGTTCAGATTTGACAGAGGAATTATGGCAGAGATTCAGTTTGTGCGAGGGGTCAACGAGGAGGGCGTTCCGAGTATCCGCCTTACACGCTCCAAAGATGGCAACAACGGCAGGGCAATTTTCTATTTTGAGAAGCCCAAAATTGTTCAGGATAGCAATCTAGAAATCATGGGAATGTATCTGGTGGATGAGGAGGGAGAGTTATTGGCCCGGGAAGTGAATGCCAAATTTGTCAATGGTCAGCCGGAAGCCATTGAAGCTATCTATCCAATCAAAAGCAAACAGGAATGGGATCGGTTCATGCGCTTTATGGATCGTTATTCAGAGTCCCATGGCTTAGGGTTTGAAAAGGCCTAGGCGAAATCCTACAAATTTTACCTTTTGCCGATTGCGGGTAAACCGATGATTCACACCCCTCATCCGGATGTTTCTAGCAGTAGGATTAACTGTGGGGTAATCACAGTCAGTGACACTCGCTCCCCTGAAACCGATCGCAGTGGTCAGAGGCTGATGCAACTGCTCAGGGATGCTGGCCACTCAATCACTTTCTACGAAATTGTTAAAGATCAGCCGACTCAAATTCGAGCTCAATTTCAGTATTGGGTCCATCAGCCGGATTTAGCAGTTTTGATTTTTAACGGTGGCACCGGGATTGCCCCTCGGGATACCACCTATGATGCGATCGCTGGGTTGCTAGAAAAAACGCTGCCCGGCTTTGGGGAGTTATTTCGGGTTTTAAGTTATCAACAGATTGGCTCCCGAGCGATTGCTTCGCGGGCGATCGCTGGAGTTTGCAGCCATACCCTTATTTTTGCCCTGCCAGGCTCCACAAACGCGGTTGAGCTGGCGACTGCAAAGCTAATCTTGCCAGAGCTGCACCATTTAACCCAACAACTACAGCAGCCTGCTGAGAACTAGCGAACCGCTGGGAGTGGCAAGGCCAGAGATTGTGCTGGGAGACCAGGCTGAGTCAGGGCAGTCCTTTGCAGGTTGCTCACAGCCTGGGTGTATTGAGGATCTGCCTGGGTGCCAATCAAAGCTGGATTTAGAGACAGTGTTTGGCGTTGGTTTTCAGTTAAATTTACCTGAACATCAGGGGTAATGCCTTTGTGACTAATATCAGTTCCCTGGGGCGTGTAGTAGTGGGCAATGGTCACAGCCAGGCCAGCTCCATCCGATAGAGATTGCACAGACTGAACCAAGGCTTTGCCAAAGGTGGCTGTCCCGACCACCGTCGCCCGGTGATTATCCTTAAGGGCCCCGGTGAGAATTTCACTGGAACTGGCAGAATTTCCATCCACCAAGACAACCAGGGGCAGCTTTGTTAAGGCGGTATTGTTAGCGGTAATTTTGTCATTGTGGCCCAGGCGATCAACGGTGCGGACAATTAAGCCCTTGTCAAACCACATCCGCGAAATATCAATACTCGATTGCAGCAAGCCCCCCGGATTGCCCCGCAGATCCAGGACAAAGGCATCAACGTCTTGGGCCGCTAGTTTTTGGATCGCCTGCCGAGTCTGGGTAGCAGCGTGAGCATTAAACTCATTCAGGCGAATGTAACCAATCTGATCATTGCCTTCCTGCTTCAGGGCAAATTGAACCGTGGGAAGTTGAATCCTGGCCCGGGTTAGCTTCAGGGTAAAGGCTTTATTCCCTGAACGGCGAATCTGCAATGAGACTGGGGTACCCGCTTTGCCTCGAATCAAGCTTGAGGCATCTTCAACAGTCATGCTGGTGGTTGAGCGGCCATCAATAGCTAAAATTTGGTCTCCTGATTGCACCCCACTTTGCGTTGCCGGAGAGTTGGCGATTGGCTCAACGACTGTCAGCACCTGGGAGTCTTTATTTAACTCCAAGCGAATCCCGATTCCAGAGAGCTCCCCAGAGGTTTGAGTCGTCAGGGTCTTATACTCTTCTGGACTCAAAAAGCGAGTATAGGGATCGTTTAGGAGCTTAAGGGCCTCCCGAATTGCTTGATAAGCTTCTTCCTGGGAAGTGTAGTTTTTGCTCAAAAGCTGCCGCCGCTTTGCCTGCCAGTCAACTTGATTAAAGGTTCCATCAACATAGGTCTGGTTAACTATCTGCCAGACCTCGTCTACCAATACTTTGGGGCTATTTTGCCAGGCGGCCCGGACAGAACGGTTGAGCACCGGACTGATCAGCGCCAGCAAGGAAGTTGTCATAACCACCCCCCCCAGAAGTGCAATCTGGAACGGGTAAGCACGTTTTGATAAACGGTTCATTGATTTAGGGAATAAATAAGGATTGGGAGTTAAAAGCGCTTCCGGTCAGATCAGAAACTAGTAAGAATGAAAGATGGTTTAAGAAGTGATTTAATTTCATTTTCAGGATAGCGAGACCCAGGTTGGATTTGCGCTTGAACCTGGGACAGTTCCCCAACTGTCACAGCGCTTTAATCTATATAGAAGGAAAATTCCCCGTGGGTTGCCACGTAAGCAGGAACTTTAGTGCTCCGCACCCAATTTAACGACCGGATGTTCTGGCCAACTCACCCAAACCAATTTTATCCAAGCCAGCACAGAGCAGGTGGGCAGGCCCTTTTGCCGTTTTAACCGCGATTACAGGAGAATCTAGAGCACTCCGGCAAACGGCACACCTACGACGACGATTGCGATCGCCCTGGGCTGGGGCAAATCCCAAGTTTTCAAGCCAGTGGGATCTGATTCTGGCTGCTTGTCTGGATCCTCGCCTGGGCATAAGCTTTGAATGTTACGGCTAATCGTTATGAAATACTGAACTAAACGGAGAGGGGGGGATTCGAACCCCCGGAACCTTGCAGTTCTCTCGATTTCAAGTCGAGTGCATTCGACCACTCTGCCACCTCTCCAACTTCTCATCTTACCCTGCTCAGGCTTGGGGATAATGCCTTTATGGTCTCTTAAGACAAGCTGTAGAGGACTTCTTGCTCCCGGATATGCAACTCTTGGTCAATCCAAATTAACGCAATTTCTATGACCCCCTGGGCAGTCAGTGACACCAAAGAGAAATTGTGCAGCACTTCGGCATCGGTTTTGAGAATTCGGGGAACCCGAGCCCCATTAAAATAAACGGTTCCATCAGAACCTTTATAGACAGGTGTTCGTAGCCGCGCTTTGGTATGGAGTAGATGATGGTGCATGTGCCCAAAAACAACCAGCGGCACCTGCTTGCCAGCCGCTTTGGTTTGGGCAATGGCTGCTTGCAGATCTGGGTCTCCGTGATCGCCACCAATTGGCTGCCAATCTTTACCACAGGGATCTTCCGGGGCATCCCCTAGCCCGGTAGGACCGTTGTGGCCCAAAAAAATCACTCTCTGGGAGGCTGCGTCCTTGGCCGTCGATACAATTCGAGCAGTCGAGGCTTCAAAGGTAGTCACCCCAAACCGTTGCCGGTAAAATTCGGCATTTTTCCAAACCGGCCCGCCCCAACTAAAAGGGCGACTGCCCACCACTGAAAGATCCAATTCTGGAAAGTCTCGTTTCCCATAGCCCACGTTGGCTTCTGTCAGCAGGTCCATTTGGGCTTGGACCCAGTCTTCTTGAGTGCGATCGTAGGGACATTTTTTTAGCCCCCAGTCTGTGGCGCTATACCAGGCATCGTGGTTGCCTAAGATTGCTGCCTTGGGCAGATCTAGGCTGGCGATCGCCCGAACGGTTTCAATTGACTCATTGCCAAAATCCCCCACGAGCAAAACCAGATCGACCCCTAGGTGCTGCAGCGCCATTTGATCCACAGAGTCCCAGAGATCATGGACATCTCCAACAACAGCAATGTTAATGGGTCGATTGAGATTCATCTGAGTCATGCTGCTGGTCACAGGACTACTCCCATATAAAACCGCCATTGAACAGTGATAGTATCGAAAGTTTTACTGATTTTTAACAATTGCAATTTGGTTTTTCAAAAAGGGTATTCTCTAATTTATTGGGGGATTAACGTTACCACTTACCAGAAGCATACCCCCATGAAACTTCAATCTTTAATCAGTGTCGCATTGCTAACAATCTTGACTTCAAATTGCTCCTCTGAGCTGAAGGATTCTGCCAAACAATCTTCTCCTGATCCTGAGCAGGTTAAACAATTGCTAACAACCAAGCAGTGTTCCGACTGTGATCTTAATGGTGCGCAACTGATTGATGCCGATCTACAGGGGGGTAATCTGCAGGGATTGGATCTACGCAATGCCAACCTCCAAGGGGCCAATCTCGAGGGGGCAAACTTAATTCAGGCAGACCTAGGCGGCGCAAATCTGCAGCAGGCTAATTTGAAGGGGGCAAAACTAACGGGTGCCCAGTTAAGTAGCTTTACCAAGGGCTTACCTTTCTTTGGGCGTCAGATCAAAACCAACCTGCGGGGTGCCGATCTCCAAAAGGCCAATCTTATTACAGCCTACCTGCGGGGAACAGATTTACAAGGCGCTAACCTGAGTGGGGCCTACCTACATGCCGCAAATCTAAAACAAGCCAACCTTAAGGGCGCCAACTTAAGTCAAGCCGATTTATTTGGGGCCAAACTCGGCAAGGCTAATTTAGAAGGCGCTAACTTGCAAAAGGCCAAGCTTGCCGTGGCCAGCCTACCTGAAGCAAACTTGAGCAACATTAATCTTGAGGAAGGTTACCTTCATGGAGCCGATCTCAGTGGGGCAAATCTAACTCAGGCAAATCTCAAAAAAACGGATCTAAGTGGGGCAGACTTAGTCAGAGCCAACCTGACGATGGTTAATCTCAACGGCACTAACTTGAAGCGAGCCAGCTTGGCGGCGGCAAATCTAAGTCAAAGTAGCATCCAATCCGTAAATCTCTACGGGGCAGACTTGAGTGGGGCTAACCTGGATCAGGTCAATCTAAAAAACACAAACTTGCAAGCCGCCTATCTTACAGCGGCAGTTCTGACTCAGGCCAACCTGCAAGGCACTCAAATGAAGGGTGCCAAACTGCACGAAGCTAATTTGCAGGGGACTGATCTGACAAAGGCCGTTGGCCTAGACAGCCCCTTAACTGAAGTAGAAGCTTCACCTTAAGGGCGATGTCATGGCAGTAAAGATCGGGAGGTGGCCACTAGAGACGATCGCGCTTGAGCGCAGTCAACAGCAATGCATAGCGGTTGGGAAGATCCTTTTGGTTCTTGTCCTATGACTTTGAATCTTGGCCAGCTTGTCTTCACTAGCTTTGTAGGCGTGGGATTTAAAACCTTGAGCAGTGCTCAGGTGCCAACAAGTGCTCAACAAGCCTTTATTAAGCACATTGCTCATCGCTACTGGGATGCCCACAATCCTCCTGAGCCTGGTTATCGAGCTGCTTATCTACATCAGGCGGCGCCGGAGCAGACCCTATTTGGCTGGTTGTACAGCGAAGTCACCGATGACTTGGGGCGTGACCATGTGCCCTACTTTCTCTGCTATTACCTGGGAGAAACTCTACAGACGACCCAGCTGCGGTCTATTTTTGACTGTCTAGAGCAAGGACCAGTTGAACGGTTGGATCGACAGATTATCCCTGAGAGTTTGAAAAGGATTAATCTCCCCAGGGGCTGTGACTACCAATCTGCTGATCCGGGTGTAGCAATTCCGATGGAGGTTTACCTCCAAAGCTATGTTGCGCTCAACCATAGTCAGTTACTTAACCTCTTCATCCCCGTCCATGGCGGCATAGTGATTGAGCAGAAAAGTCTCCTAGATCAGTCGGGATTTGAACCCAAACCCTTTGGGCAGACTTTAAGCAGCCAGGGCAGTCAAGAACTGATGACTCCCCTAGAACAAAGACAGCTAGTTAAGCCAGAGATAGATCTAAGACCTGCATTTCCGATGGTAAAAAGTCCGTCTTCAGCTATCCTGCTGAAGCAGGAGGACCCTAAAAAGCAAGATTTTAAGATCAATCTTAGAACTGCCTTGCTAGTCATTGTGGGCCTATTCATGACTCTAGGGCTCGGCGTTTATAGACTTTCTCAAGCGCAGGATTGGCAAGCTGCCTATCTCCTGCAAAGCAGCAAAGCTTTTGAGCAGAAAAGAAGCTACGAAGTCTGCATTACTAAGTTGCAAGCCATTCCCGAAGATTCAAAGGTTTATCCAGAGGCTCAGAAGCTCTTAAACACATGCGAAGCTGGAAGCAATTGGCAAAACAGCCAACTTCTCACCCTGACTGGACATCGGGGAACTGTTTGGTCGGTGGCGATTAGTCCCAACGGAAAATTCTTAGTTAGTGGCAGTGATGATCAAACCATCAAGGTATGGAACTTACGCACAGGTAAAATCCTTCAAACTCTGACTGGGCATCGGGGAACTGTTTGGTCGGTGGCAATTAGTCCTGATGGGGAACGCCTCGTCAGTGGCAGTGGCAACACAATTGAGATCTGGAACTTACGCACAGGCAAACTCCTTCACACCCTGACTGGGCATGAGGGAACTGTTTGGTCGGTGGCGATTAGTCCTGATGGGGAACGCCTCGCCAGTGGCAGTGGCAACACAATTGAGATCTGGAACTTACGCACAGGCAAACTGCTTCACACCCTGACTGGGCATCAGGATCGAGTGAGGGCGATCGCTATGAGTCCCGACGGAAAATTCTTAGTCAGTGGCAGTGGCAACACAATTGAGATCTGGAACTTACGCACAGGTAAACTGCTTCACACCCTGGTTGGACATCAGGAACAGGTCATCTCAGTTGCCATCAGCCCAGATAGCCGCACAATTGCCAGCGGCAGTCAGGATAAAACCCTTAAAGTTTGGGATCTGCCCACAGGCAAGCTGCAATACTCGCTCCCTGAGAGTGCCGACTGGGTTAATGCAGTTGCCATCAGTCCCAATGGAAACTTC
>JBGTDP010000339.1:0-4019 GCA_041748255.1 Thermosynechococcaceae cyanobacterium
ATGTGATAACGAATCTGATACACGCAATGACTCGCTCGTTGCAGCTTCATGCTCTGATTATATTGCCGACTTAGGCGTCGGCGGGCTGCTTGACCCAATCGCAGCAAGCTGCGGGGTATGCGCAGCCATTTTTAGATCAAACGAATCAAACGTTATCAACCGTCTTTTTAATCTCGTCTTTAACGTCTTCCTCTGCATGAATGGCCGAGGCTTGCTTTTGCTTAGCCTTGCCTTCTACTTGGTCCTTGGGGTCGCCGGTGACTTCACTGACTGCCTCTTGAACCTTACCTTCAATGTTTTTTGCTGTTGCCTTGGCCCGATCTTCGATACTCATCGTTGTGACTTCCTTTTGATGTAAAGGTCAGATTGATCTAAAAAACGATTATTTATTTAATAAAGATTATACAAATTTGTCTTAACTGGTTCTATCTGCCCCTAGTTAGATTTCAAACTCCGCCAAATCCGCCGGAGTATTGCAGTTAAACAGCATTTGCCTATCCCTTAGCGGCAGCTCTTGCACCGGATGTTCAGCCAGCCAGCTCTGAAACGAGCGTCCGCCTTGGTGGATAAAGCGGTTCAATGCGGGGGAGCAACTCCGGCGATAGAAGCCACACAAAGGCTCCCAACCTTTAGTCTGTCGCGGCAACAGGGCAATCACATGGTTAGGGACTGCTAGCAATTGGGGCGACCAGGCTTGCAAAACCTCAGCTTTAAGCCCTGGCAAATCGCAGGCCAGGAGCAAAGTCCAATCAGTTTGAACCTGAACAAGTCCCTGGGCAAAGCCAACTAGGGGGCCAGCAGGTTTTACTTCACCCGGCAAAGGAACTTCCTGAATGAACTTGCCAGGGGGGAGAAAGGGGTATCGTTGCGGCCAAGGAGTGACGACGTAGACGCTAGCAGCACAGGCTTGGGCGGCTGCATAAACCCGCTTAAGCATTGGCATACCCTGGATTGGCAGCAATGCCTTGTCCTGGCCCATACGGGAGCTTTGGCCACCAGCCAAAATAATTGCACTCAAGGATAGGACAGAAGGCACCTGGTTGTCTGGCATGGCCTTAGTTAGCTGGAGGACCAGATTGCCTTAATTTTATCAGCCACAGCCAGGGCTGCTTGTCGCTGGGATGACGCCAGTAAAACTGTTACGTGACCCAACTTACGGCCTGGATAGGAACGGGTCTTACCGTACCAATGCACAAAAGCATCTGGAATCGCTGCTAACTGTTCTCTTTTGTCTAGGTAGCTGGCTTGGGAATCCTCAAACCCCAACAGATTTACCATCACCGCCCCTGAAGTTTGCAGGCTGGGGTTTTCCAGCGATCGCCCAGAGATGGCTCTTAAATGCTGCTCAAACTGAGAGGTTTGGCAGGCGTCTAAGCTAAAGTGGCCAGAGTTATGGGTTCGAGGGGCAATTTCATTGACTAAAACCTCTCCGGCTGGGGTTAAGAAAAGTTCAATCCCAAACACACCGACGGCTTGCAGGCTCTCTAGCAGTTTGTGGGCGATCGCTTCTATCTGAGAGTAAATGCTTGAATTTAGCTGGGCCGGAACAATTACCCGATGACACACCTGATGTTCCTGCTGGGTTTCGACAACCGGGTACAGCGCCAGCTCCCCTTGGCTTGAGCGAGCCGCAATCACCGCCAGCTCTCGCTCAAAGGGGACAAATTTTTCAACTAAAAAATCTGCTGGATTAGAATTCTGCGCCTGAAACTGCTGCCAAAGGGCGCTCCATTCTGCCTGGTTTTGCACAATATAAGTGCCCTGGCCGTCGTAGCCATGGCGCCGGGCTTTCACCACTAAGGGAAATTCTTTAAAAGAACTTGGATTAAAGTCTGGATGCAGTTGGGTGAACTGAGGTACCGGGAGACCGAGCTGTTGCAGGTAGGAGCGTTGAGTGTGCTTATCCAGTAAAGGCGTCAGGGACTCAAGGCTGGGTTGAAAACAAACGCCCTGAGCCGCTAAAGTGCTTAGGCTCGCTAGGTCAACAAACTCATTTTCAAAGGTGATCACATCGCACTTAGCGGCCAGTTGAGCCGTTGCCGCTAGATCGGTTAAATCAGCCAAAATGCTGTCAAAGGCTAGTTCCACCGCCGGGTCCGTCGCTTCAGGCGTCTGAACGACCAGCTCGATGCCTAGGGATTGAGCTGCTGTGGCCATCATCCCTGCTAGCTGTCCCCCCCCAATCACGCCAATCCGTTGAAGGTTAGTCGAGCTTTGAAAATGGTTAGCGCTAGATACCTGAGTCATGGTGGCAGTACTTGAACAGAAGAAACTCACTCTCAAAGCCTACCGGAAATTTAGGATCACCGATTTAGCTGAGAGCGATAGTTCCTGTGGTCTGCAACCTTCTTAAACATTTTGGCTACGCTTCACTCTGGTGCAGGACTTTATAAGTTTGAACTTCTACTTCCTGACTGAGTTTTTGAAAGAACGTAGTGAGTTACTCCTGAACGTGCAATTTCTATCTAGAACACGAAGACTAATCGCCCTCAAGCGTCTACCTGTTTTGCCTCCCAGGCTTGGCGTGCCAACCGCTGAACTTCCTGCCAGGGTAGCTGATGGGTTTGGGCAATGCGTGCACAGTCTTCATATTCTGGCTGAACATTAGCGATCGCCCCTGATCGCCAGGCAACTTTGATCTGTATGGGACCGTACTGGGTTTCAATCACTTGAACTTCCCGGCGCAGGGCAGTCCGGTGTTGGGTGGAGCGGCGAATTCCTAGGGTGGTTGTTTCTCGAAAAAGTACCGTTTCACAGGCCCCCACCTGTTCCGGGTGACAAATCACGGTTAACAGCACCCCTGGCCGGGACTTTTTCATCCCAATTGCTTGGGTAAACACATCCAATGCCCCAGCCGCAAACAATGCCTCAAAGGTGTAGCCAATTGCCTGGGGACTGAGATCATCGATCTGGGTTTCCAGCACTGCTATTGTTTCTGCTGTTTCAATTCCATCGCTCTGAATGGCGATTGATTCGCTACTCTCACCGATCCACAATCGCAGGATATTCGGCAGCGGCAAAGGATGGGAACCGGCTCCCAGACCAATCTTTTTAACCCTGATCTGCGGGGGTGGGCCAAAGGTTTCACACAGCGTCACAGCGATCGCCGCCCCCGTGGGCGTCACCAACTCTCGCTCAATCCCGTTACTGTAAACCGGCACCTGGTGCGTTTCCCAAAGCTTTAATACTGCTGGTACTGGCACGGACATTCGCCCATGGGCGGCCTGCACGGTTCCTCCGCCCGTGGGGAGGGCAGAGCAATGAAGCTGGTCAATCCCTAACCAATCAAGCCCCAGGCAAGTGCCGACAATATCGACAATTGCATCCGTTGCCCCCACTTCGTGAAAATGAACTTGATCAGGGGCCACCCCATGCACCGATCCTTCAGCAACGGCTAAGCGGCGAAAAACTTCTAAGCTCCAGGTCTGGGCTCTAGCAGGTAGTGCTGCTTGATGAATTAAACCCTCAATTTCGGGCAGATGGCGCGCCGCAGATTTTCGGTCCGGCTGCGGTTGGGCTATTGCCGGGGAATGGCTATGGGTAGGACTGGAGAAATCAGCTTGGGCAAGAGCTGGGTTAGCTAGTGAATCCGGGGAGACTAAATCCACAAAGACCTTTGTAGCCTGCTGCCCGTTGTGATTAACAGACTCAGCGCGTAGCTGGTACTCAGCCGCAATTCCCAGGCGATCTAGGTTGTGGCGCAAATAGGCCAAGGGCACCCCGGCATCCACGAGGGCTCCCAGGCACATATCGCCAGCGATGCCGGTTGGACACTCTAGATAAGCTAGTTTTGCCATGGGCAAACGTAAGATAGAAGGGCAATCACAACCATTTAATCTTCAGGTTTAGTCAATCATTATTTATGGCAAGTATTCACTCAGTCCATCCTGAGACGCCTCAGGTGCGGACCATTGACCAGATTCGGGATGCCCTACAAGCGGGAGCCGTGATGCTCTATCCCACGGACACAGTATACGCAATTGGCTGTGATCTCAATGCTAAGTCAGCGATCGAAAAGG
>JBGTDP010000340.1:0-18712 GCA_041748255.1 Thermosynechococcaceae cyanobacterium
TGCCATTAGATGGCGATAGCTAACCTCCCGCAGGTGGGCCCAGCGAGTTTCTGGATCTAGGGCAGCGCGATCTCTCGGGTCCATGAGAATTCTTCCCCCCACAACCTCTGCCCCCTGGGCCATTGCTTGCAGAGTGGCAGCAATCCAGGTGGGGGACACCCGTGTGTCTCCATCGGTGGAGACAATAATCCCCCGGCTGCGCAGCAACATCAGGCGGCGATAAGCTTCATCCATCAGTAAGCGCCGAGCCTTGCCCACATGGGCTTCAGGGGCTGGCAAGGTGATTTCCACCACGTGCAGTGCTAAAGAGGGGTGCTGACTGGCAAATTTGCGGGCGATCGCCGCCGATTGATCACGGCAGTTATTGACCAAAAGGATAATTTCGTAGCGATCGCGCTCAAGCCCTTTCCCGTTAAGATCTATTTGATTTGCCAGGGCATGAAGCGTCGCTGCAAGAGTTTGGGCTTCATCCCGAATCGGAATAATTACGCATACTTCACAATTGGGTAGCGGAGGAGTCAAAACCAGCGGTTCTAGCGGTTCTACTGTTACCTGGTCCCTAGCCTGACTAGTGGAGCCAGTCCCGCCAACTTGATCAATCTGCAGCATTCATTTCTAGACACAGAATCACTTGCTGCAGCCTAACGACTGCCAAGCAGATTACAAATCCGCTTCAAGGGGTATCTGTTGAGCATCCAAGTGATGAAGATGCTTCTCAAGTCCAGTCCGGTTAAAGTCTTCGCGGAGGTTGAGCAGGAGGACCGGAAGGTTGAATGATCAGGGGAATATTGCTGTGGGGATTATCCAGCCGGAATCCAGAAACCATAGCCGTATATTGAGCTAAGAGCTGTTGTGAAGCTGCAAATCCTAGAGGATAGCGTAACCGGAGTTCGAAGGTTCGCTCAGGCGTACTGAACAGGACGATCTGGACCCGCTCAGTTTCTCCATGATCCTCCTCTAGGGTCTCTCCGAGGAGACTTTGATTTCCCTCATCGTTAAAATATGGTCTTTGCTCAAATGCCATCACGTTCGCAGTGGCTTTAACCAGATTTGGATATTTGGTTTGCCGAGCTGATTCAGATAGCACCTCTACAATCACAGGATGCTCAGGATTTTGAGGTGAGTAAAAGGCGATGGCTGTAGCATTCTTGGGGGATTTAACCGTCCAATCAGGCGGATAGGGAAGGCTATAGCCTAAGTTTGGATCGGAGTATCGAGGCCACTGGCTGTAGTCCTTTCGCAGCGTGAAGCTTCTAGACTCAGATTGGGGTACTTTCTCGTGAGTTTTCACAATCTGCTCCACTAGAAAAATGCGATCGCGCTCAAAGCATTCCGCAACTCTCGGATCTCCCAAATGCCCCCGAAAGCGAGCATGGTAGGGCAAAGGTCCAATTCCTAGGCGCATTTCTGGCGGCACGGTGGCAACCAGCCAGGGAATATCCTTAGATAGCAAATTGTTGCGAGTGCTGTTGAGGACTGAAAGAGTTCCTCGGAAAGGCTGATCTGTCAGGGTCTGAGTCCAAATCATGACTGGGCAAATTCTGGTTTCACCAGGACTTGGCGGGGGACCTTTAATAATCTTTGACAGGGGACCACTGAAGTAGGCGTCTACCTCAACTGTTTTTCCGGGAGGGGGTGGGTTGCTAAAAAGATCTGCAACGTTTGAGTTTTTCATGAAGTTTTACTTTCACTGTTCTTTGTTCAGGCAGGATTAGGTCAAGCCGCAAGATCTTTTCCTATCTATATGTTTGCTAACGAAAGGATCGAGTGGGGCAAAGCTTGCTAAACTCAAATGCTAGTGAATGTTTCAGTGCAGAAACTTAAATCTTCTCCTAGTTTAGGAGGCCCAAGGAATATCCCTGAGTTACCAACACGCTCTGCAAGGGAATCATCTAAGCAGGTGAGGCATTCCTCGAGTGAATCAAGAGTCAACCCACTAAATCAAGCTTTAGGAATTTTGAAGTAGCCTTTGTCCAGATGTGTTTGAGGAGTTGATGTGATCCGCCGTTTCCTTCGTAAGCTTCCTTCCTGGACTCCGGCAGCAATCGCCACCGTCTCCGTGGGCGCCCTATTTTTAGCTTTACCGTTTGGGTTGGCACAGTCTTTACCCTCCCTGTCGCAACTAGATCAGCCAGTGGACTCTGTCGTGCCACAAATGAAAGATCTGACGCCAGAAGCCTTGGCATGGCATCGCAAAGTAGTTCGTCAAAGTCTGGTTGCAGTAATGCCGACAGCCAAGCCTGCCCCTACCAGTAGCACCTCACCCAAAGCTCCTGCCAAAACCGCTGCCAAGTCGATTCCCGATATAGAACTCCGCGTTGCGATCGCTAAAGGCGCAGACACCCTGGCAATTGCCTCCTCAACCTCAGCCGATATTCACGACAGCAGTGGCAAGTTCCTGGGGGAAATGCCCGCCCAGGAAGTCTTTTATGCTCAACCTAAAGATCAGAGTGTAACTTTAGGCAAATGGCAGGCACCGATCCTGCGGATTCGACCAACCCAAGGCGGTTATGTATTTGTGGGAGAGCATTGGTATCGGAGCGAGGTGATGGTGATTCTAGAACCTCAAGGGTTGTTGGCTGTCAACGCCGTGAGTTTAGAAGCCTACCTGCCAAGTGTGGTTGGCAGTGAAATGCCTTCCTACTGGCCTGCAGAGGCCCTCAAGGCTCAAGCGGTGGCGGCTCGATCTTATGCTTTGGCGCAGTATATCCGCCCGGCCAGTGATTACTATCAACTCGGTTCCACCGAAGCCTGGCAGGTTTACAAAGGTCTCGATGGGGAGACTGACAGTACCCGAAAAGCAGTTGAGCAAACTTCAGGCCAAATTCTTAGCTACAACGGCGGCATCGTTGATTCCCTTTACGCAGCCACGGATGAGATCGTGATTAACGCCCACGGGGGCATTGGCATGAGCCAACACGGTGCCAACAAGTTAGCAGCCCTGGGCTACGACTACCTGCACATCCTAGGGGCCTATTATCCTGGTACTGGCTTAGCCAGTCTAGAAGCTGAAAACTAATTCTCTCAATGGCATCTCTTATCCTGGAAGCTCCTAAATTGCTTTAGCTTTCCCCAAACTGCGCATGGGTTCAAAGAGCCGCTTTAGCTTGGGGATCAAAAAACACTGCTAATGACCCCACAGCAGCTTTGATTGTTGATCCTCTGAATCATGGCAAAATGGTGGCTACGATCGCCACCGAGTTTAAAATTTAGAAATTAGAATTGTGCAAAAATTTTCCCGGAGTTTGACGGCGCGAATTTTCTTTGTTTGCCTGGGGCTAACGCTTCTGGTCTATGTGCTGCGGGGATTTGCGGTTTTATCGATGATTCCCGGCTCAGTGATTTGGGCCTTGATTTTGCTCTCGATTGGCACCGGGATTTTAGCTGCCCTGCAAAATATTAGAAGTCGGTATTAGGTTTATACCTGCTGCTGCGTAGCTTTGGCCTTCAAGGCATACTCCCGAAATCGATTCATATCCGCCTCTAGAGTTGACTCCACAATCCGGCCCAAAAATAGACCGTCCATCAACCGGCCGATAATCCCTGGAATCGAGTAGGACACCGTTAGCTTAACAATGCTGCTGTCTTTGCGATCATAGAAGCGAATTGCCCCGCCATTGGGGAGCCCACTCACCGACTGCCACTGAATCAGTTGATAGGGTTCCAGCTTGGTGATTTTTGAGAGCCAGTTAAAATCAAACCCCCCAGAGGCTAGTTTCCAGCGAGACAGATCGGGGTTTTCTTCCAAAACGCTGACCGACTCAATCCACTTCATCCAGCGGGGCATTTGTTCTAAGTCAGACCAAAGGCCCCAGACAAGATCGATTGGGGCCTCCACTTCCACCTGAACGGTGTGCTCTAACCAATCTGACATGGGCCAACCTCACACGGGGAATCACTTGCAAGAGGCAGCGGGAGTTGAGAACTCGCTAAAATGGCTTGGGCAGCTTGGCGACCAGAAAGCGTCGCCCCTTCCATGCTGTCGATATAGTCCTGCTGGGTGTAGCTACCTGCTAGAAAGAAGTTGGAGATCGGGGTGTGTTGACTAGGACGGTAGAGGTCCATCCCTGGCGCTTCTCGATATAGAGACTGAGCTAACTTAACGACGCTGTACCAGGTCATGTTTAAGGTTCGGGAGGAAGGAAATAGATCGTGAACCTGATTTAAAACATGCTCGGCGATCGCGGCGTTGGGTTGCTTGATAAACGGGTCGCCAGGGGTTAAGACAAGTTGCAATAGTGAGCCTTGGCCTTCCCGGTAGTAGTCGTCGGGGCTGGTTAAGGCCAAGTCAGCAAAACAAGAGAAATCAGCATCAGCCGTATACAGCAGGTTGTCGATCCCAGCAGCGTGACTGAGTTGCTGGCGCTCGGCAGCATCTTGCAGCTCTGTCACCCAGCCGTCAAATCGCAGTTGCACCGTGGCCACGGGCACCGCCGTTAGCTGGTAAATTCGCTCAAATTCCAGCCATTGCCGCCAGGCCGGGGGCAACAGCCGCTGAATCCCAGGGACATCACAGGCGCAGACATAGGCATCGGCGATGATGGTTTCTTCTCCTGTCTCTCCCGCCACCACCAGGCCCGTAACCTGGGTATCTTTGCCCTCACCGCCATAGAGAATTTCCCGGGTCCGGCGGCGGGTGTGGATTTTAGCTCCCCGAGCTTCTAGGTAGTTAACAATCGGCTGGTGCAGGTATTCCTGGGGTGATCCGGTGAGCATTCGCAGCACCGAGGCTTCGGAACGAGCGGCAAACAATTGAAAGATGGTTAACATGCAGCGGGCAGAAATATTCTCGGTGTCTATAAACCCTAAGGCATAGGCGATTGGGTTCCACATTCGTTTCAAGCTGCCCTCAGAGCCGCCGTGGCCCCGGAACCAATCGGCAAAGCTGAGCCGATCCAGCTCCCGGATGGTCTTCATCGCCCCCTTAAAGTCCACCAAGCCGCGAACCAAGGGGCTAGTGCCCAGGGCGATCGCATTTTGCAGCTTGTCCGGCCAGGAGAGCTGAGAAGTGGTGAAAAAAGCCTTGAGACCGCTGAAAGGAGCCCCAGTTAAGAAGCGAAAATCCAGAGTTCCTAGCTTGCCGCCGCGATTGACAAAGGTGTGGGTATGCTGCTTTAAGCGCAGATTGTCTAGGGCCCCAACTTTTTCCATCAGCTCAAAAAGTTGATAGTAGCAGCCAAAAAAGACGTGCAGGCCCATTTCCTGATGGTTGCCCTCCCCATCGACCCAACTGCCAACTTTGCCCCCCACAAATGGGCGGGCCTCAAAAATCTCTACCTGGTGCCCGGCATCGACTAAGTCTACTGCTGTGGCCAGTCCAGCCAGCCCAGCCCCAACGATCGCCACCCGCATAAAACCCGAATCCTTTTTATTTCTTCATGTATTTTAAGCAGATTGGGGGCCAGAATCCCAGAACAGGAAGATGATCGGGATTAATCAAGACTGGGAACGAGTTGCAAAATGCCTAAGCCAAAGTCTTGCTGTGAGAGCGACTGTACCTCATATAAAGCCAGCATATCCTTGACTTGCGGATTGCCCCGCGCCGCGCCGGTCAAGCCTCCGGCAATGATCAGACCGCACCAGCCCTTGGTTTTCTGACAGCGTTGATCCCACTTTTTGCGGGCATTTTGATGCACCGGATCTGCATCATCAAACTCGCCAAATAGATGCAAGTGATTATCCTGGGTTTGCAAAATCCCCAGATCATAGCGATCGTGGCTGATCGGGTCCTGACCTGGATTGAAGCCCAGCCCTCTAAGGCCCCCGGCCGCTTGCAACTCCTGGATCACCGCCTTTGCCTTCGGGCGCGTGGTTTGAATCAACACAATTGGCAGGCCGTCCCCCTTGGGGGTTGTCTCTCCAGGCTGATGGGTCGGAGCCCCCAACCGCAAAACTTCGACGGTTTGCCAGGGAATTGCCCCCAGACTAAAGAAGGAATTCTTGGGGATTAGATCATCCCGCACCACCGGCGCTGCTTTTGCCAGCAAATCCAACGCCTGATCCAAGGAAGGCATCTCTTCGCCCTCCCCCAGCTCAAAGAGTTCCTCAGCCAGGGCGGGCATGGTGTCAATTTTGATCGATACCTGTTTTTTGCCCGCCGGATCGGTGGGGTTAGGGATGCGGTAACGGTTACTCAGGGCTGGAAACGCCTCGACTGCCTGGCCAGGTTGATGCTGACTAAAGAACCGATGCAGGGCATTGAGGGCAACCAAAACCATTGCGGCTTCTTCCTCATGGAGAAAGGGGCGCAAGCCTTCTAAGGGATGCAAAGTGCCAAAGGAAGGTTGAATCTCTGAGGGCGGCAAGGCACCTAAGTCCATCTCTTCAGGGGCCTCAAGGATCTCTTCCTGGGGCTCAAAGGATAAAAACAAGCAATCTTGTTCCAGAAAAGCCTGTTCTAACTGCTCCAGGGAGGTATCTGCTAAAGCCTCTTGACGAAAGCGTTTAAGAGAATCCAAGGAGCGATACAACAAAAGGCCGTATTCCTCTCCCAGCATGCCCAAAACCGATACATAGAGGGTGCCAATATCCCACTGGTCAAGGGTGAGGCTAAGAATCTGATGATCACTCAGCCAATCCCAGGGAGCAATCTGCCAGATCTCGTAGGCTTGTTGCGTCAAAGGCTCTGCATATTCGGGCGGCAGATCGGGGGGGTGCTGCTTGAGCACATCCTCAAACCCGCGAAAGATTTCATCTACCAAGGGCAGAGCGGGGGCATATTCAATGGTGATATCCAGTTGTTGCAGCACCCCGCGCAAAAAAAACTGCGCTTCGCGATCGCCCACGACAATTTTCTGTGGTCGCGCTGGTGACACCGACCCTTGGGGAAATTCCATCGCCTGGAGCAAGACGCGCACCATGGCCTCCGGTCCGGCATCAGCTGGGACAACATCCATTGCCCGTATTGCGCCCTGGGAACCATCGACCCATAGTACACAGTCTCCTCGTGTTTCTGCCTCAGAGGCTTGAGCCCCCAAGCTAATCGGCAAAGTCCGGCGATCGCCCTCCCAAACGTTGGGAAGTTGGGGGAGATGCTTCAGGCGACGACGGGTAGCACGATTGAGGGCAGACATAAACCAGACGAAGACAAAAACAACGATTAAGGCTCAACCGCAAGCGATGTTTTGAAACCTTAGTCTCTAATCTTAGAACTAAATCTCTTTAGCGCTTGAAAGAATCGATGCTCCCCTTGGAGTGGCCCCAAGGAATTAGAGCGGAAATGGGGTTTGACCCAAATCTAAAATCTACTTAAAAGAGGTCTGGCTGAGGCTGATATGGCTGGCTACCTCAGCGCTGTCATAGGAGAACTTTGTTTCAATAAAGGTCAGGATTTGTAAAAGAATCTTAAATCTACCAGGAACTGACTTCTAGCAACCCATTGGGTTTAAACACCAACCGGTACTGGGCCAGAGGCTGAGGGGATGGGTTGCGGCCATCCTCACCCGCAGTGGCTTCCTTGAGTAGATTTTGCAGGGGCACTTCCTGGACAAAATCAGCCGCCCCCTGATTGGCAGATTCATAGCCCAGGATTTCTCCAGCGGGATTGACCCCCACCCGATAGATCAGATCTTGACTAAAAGTTGAGGTTGTTTGCCAGGCTTGATCCACTTGCTGATAAAGTTGCTGGTTTAGTTGCTGTCGTTGTTGAGGGGCAGTAATCAACGGGGCAGAGGCAAGGCTGACACCGGCTGCACCTTGTTGAGCCTCCGGCCGGGGAGAGCCGGAGGAAGGTTGCGGGGAAGGTTGCTCTGAGTTCGAGGGCGTAGATTCTTGAGTTTGGGGCCTTTGAACTTTGGGGACCGGCACAAAGAACAGGGCGATCGCAGCCACAGCCAATCCACTGCTTCCCAAGGCCAGAGGGGCAACTCGCTGCCCCAGGGGTCGCGCGGCGATCGCCTGTCGGCGAGACAGCGGCTTAAGTTCCAACGAAAGATTAGATAAGGTTTGCGAGTCCGTCAGCAGTTGATCAAAGGCCTCCATCAAGTCAAACATCTCCACGGTAGATAGGGTCATCTCCACAGGCTGATCGGTGCTCGCTGCTGCTGAAGATTTATCTGCCAACGTTCCCTCAAAGAGCAACGCCGGGGAGACAATTAGATGAAACACATTGGGCTCCAGCGGCAGCAGTTGCACAGAACCCTTGCCATTCAAGCTTGAGCGGGGAGATCGGCGCACTCCACTCAACCATTGCTGAGTACAGTCGCTGACGGCTGCCACCAGATGATCTAGCAAATCTCGCCCTCCGATCAGGGGGTTTTGCTGACCCATCAGATGGCACTCAAAACGAATCAAAACATCCAGGCTAGGTCTACCCACCTGCTGGGCAGCAGAATGACTCAGTCCCTCTAACATTAGTTTGCAATTCGGCAGACTGTAGTGGCGTTGAATGGTCATGCCGCTTCTCCATCAAATAAACTCACCCAAAAACGCTGCATCCCAAGCGTCCCGGTGCAGAAGAGCAGCTCCCCTAGTAACTTCAGTGCCAGAGTATTCAGCTTTTGATCAGAGTCATAGATCGCAATACTGGCTCTTTTGAGGTTCATCCGGCTGCGGAAGTGGGTGCGAAAGCGCTGTAAATATTGTGCCAGGGGCAAGCTCTGCTCCACCGACAAACCTTGAACCCTTAACTGCTCATAAATCAACAGCAGTTGGCGAATTGAAACCGTTTGTTGTTTAGTTAAATGGCAGGCAATGGCCACCAGGGCCTTGGCTTCATCTATCCCCAAGGGCCGACGTTGGCTAAACCGCCGAAACGGATTGGTACTCCGCAACCGCCACAGAACCACTCGGTTGCGAATCAGATCCTGAAGTTGGAGGTCTTGAATCGCTGCCAGCATTGCTTCTGAGCTGTCTAGATTAAGGGCTTCAACAGCAAGTAGTAACAGGTCAATTTGTAAGCGGGTTCGACGGGGACAAGTATTGCCAGCAACCTCAGGATCAGGCAAACTAGCCAGAACACTGGGCAGTTGATCAGATGGACGGGTTGATTGCATTGCACTCCCAAAAAATGAACACGGGCTAAGAGCTCACTGACAGCTATCTAGTGTACGATTTCTGACGGGTTCTCTCTCAGTTCACCCTAGAAATACCCCCAAAATAGACTAAAGCGTTGACTGTGCCAAAGATTTCATCCCTTACCAAACTTCAAGCCCATGGATTTAAAGTCTCTAATTCGTGAAATTCCCGACTTCCCCAAGCCAGGAATATTATTTCGGGATATCACTACCCTACTGCAAAATTCTCAAGGACTGCGCTACACCATCGATAGCCTGACTGAAGCCTTTGGAGATCAATCTATCGACTATGTTGTCGGGGCAGAGTCACGGGGGTTTATCTTTGGGGCTCCTCTAGCTTATAACTTGGGAGCAGGGTTTATTCCGGTGCGCAAACCAGGAAAACTTCCGGCCACAATTGATTTTATTGAATACGAACTAGAGTACGGCATTGATCGCTTAGAAATGCATCAAGATGCCTTTCAGCAACCTCACAATCATGTGGTGATTGTGGATGATTTAATTGCCACCGGCGGCACAGCCTTGGCCACTGCCAAACTGGTGCAACAGGCTGGAGGTAAACTGATTGGCTTTGGATTTGTGATTGAGCTAAGGGATCTCGGCGGTCGCAGCCATCTGCCAGAGGTCCCGATTGTGTCCCTGGTGGAGTATTAGCGGTCTCAACCCCGAGCCGACTACAATAGCTGCATGAATTTAGATTTTGAGTCACGAAGGATATGACTTCAAGGGCTGGTTCTGTCCAAAAAAAGGTTCACTCTGGATGGGAAAGGTTACTGAGCTTTTTTCGCAGTGATACCTTTGCCTACATTGTCAAGCGGTTATTACAAGCAGTCTTGACCCTGCTACTGGCTTCTGCCTTGAGTTTTGCAATCATTCAACTGGCCCCCGGTGACTATCTAGATACCCTGAAGCAAAACCCCAAGATTTCCCCAGAGCGGATCGAAGAACTTAGACGACAATTTGGCCTGGATCGTCCGGCTATTGAGCAATATTGGCGCTGGCTTTGGCAGATTATTACCCAAGGAAACTTTGGGGAGAGCTTTGTCTACCAGCGCTCTGTTTCTTCCCTGCTTTTAGAGCGGGTCCCGGCAACTTTATTGCTGGCGATCTCCTCCATTATCGTCACCTGGAGCATTGCGATTCCTTTAGGAATTGTGGGTGCCGTGCACCAAAACCAAGGGATCGACCGATTTTTAAGGATATTAAGCTATATCGGCCAGGGATTTCCCAGTTTTGTGGCAGCGCTGCTGCTGCTGATTTTGGCTCAGAATACCCCCTTGTTTCCCGTGGGCAATATGACCAGTCTCTTCCATGAGGATCTCTCTGCCCTAGGTAAAGTTTTAGATATTGGCTGGCATATGATCTTGCCCACCCTGGCCCTGAGTATCACCAGTTTTGCTGGCTTGCAGCGAATCATGCGCGGCAATCTGTTGGATGTGCTGCGGCAAAACTATATCCAAACTGCTCGGGCCAAGGGCCTGCCTGAAAATCGGGTGATTTATGTTCATGCCCTGCGAAATGCGGTCAATCCTTTGATTACCCTGTTGGGATTTGAATTTGCCAGCTTGCTCAGCGGGGCCTTTATTGCCGAATTTTTCTTTAACTGGCCAGGCTTAGGCCGGTTGATCCTGCAAGCAGTCACGGCCCAAGATTTGTACCTGGTCATGGCCAGCCTGATGATGGGAGCTGTGATGTTGATTATGGGCAACCTCCTAGCAGACCTACTGCTCAAAGCCGTTGACCCTCGCATTCAGCTAGAAAACATCAACTAAGCCCCTGGGCAGTCGTTTCTTTGTTTTTTGCCATGTTCACGCAGGTTTACTACTTGATTCGTTCTCGGGCCGACGGTAACTATCTGGTTGCCCACTTAAATCAAGCCAGTGACTCTGATTACTTGTTAATGTTTCGTGAGCATTTTGATGCCTTGAGCTATCTCAACACCCATGGTCAAGAGGTTCGGGATCAGTTTGCGGTTGAATCCATTCCAGGCAATCAATTAAAGGGAATTATGGATCGCTGGGGATTTGTCGGCCTAGGGATGGTCCAAGACCCACTTTTACCCAAAATTGAGTTTTTAGCGCAGACCTAGGGATCTGGGTCGCGTGGGGTATGCCCCAAGCTTGAAATTCTAAGTTCTCGCAGTCCAAGCCCTGGGGAATCTATCCAGATGTAGATGTAAGCAACTCACTCTCCCAGGCAATCTTGTGAGTATTCCTATCCATTTAAGCGTTTTATCGCTTGAACGGGAACGCAAGTAAAGCAGTCGGTTCTCCCCTTAAGAAAATGTTGTTCAAAGCCTTTCCTTTGAGAAGTCCTACTAGCTTGTAAACTAGATTATATTTCGGAGAAGTTTGTGATGAAACCCAATCAGTTAAAATTAGCAAAATTTCGCCCTTTACGCTCACTCATTACCCTGTGTGTATGTGCGCTGCTTGTTTTCTCTAGCGCTTTGCCAGCATTGGCGGCTAGAAGTGGTGTCACTAAAGGTGAAGAGAAGTTGACCGGTATTGAGCAAGAAGCTCAAAAAATGACCAAGGAACAGCCGCAATCCCGTGAGAGAACTCAAGCCAAGGCCAATCGGGGTGGGGTCAATGAAGTTCAAGGCAGTGCCAACGCTGAAAATATGTACCGACCGGATAACATTCGGGGCGATGCTTCGGTGGAGGGCAAGGTCCAGCGCTCTTTAGAAAAAGCAACGGGAAAAATCTAGCCTCAGCGCATCAACTGCTGCTGAGAGAAGATTTTGAGGCCTTGTGCTTCTCAATCAACTGCAGCGGGATTGATTGCTTGAATTCGATCGCTTTCTGGCTTAGAAAGCGATCTTTTTTTTATGCTTAACTAAGCACCTGACTGAGTAGGCTCTGATGAGCCAAAGCCCGGTCAGTTAAGGCCTGAATTTGGATTTGATTGAGGGGCTCACCATTGGCATAGTGCTCCAGCCAGGTGCGACTAATTAAATTAGGATTTTCGGGTAGCGCCCCTAGCTGATATCCGGGTAAGTTTAACTGGGCCATCAACTGGGTCACCTTTGGATCGTAACTAAGGGCAAAACAGCGGCATCCTTCGGCTGCAGCCATAATGAGTCCATGCAAGCGCATAGCGATCGCCATCTCGACCCCCCGAAATACCCCTTTTAACTCCCGGGGATTTGTCAAACTCAAGATTTGGCAAGGCCCAGGAAGTTGAGGTTGAATCTTCTGAGCAATATCTAAATCTTGCCCGGCTTGAAAGGGTACTAACAGGACGCAAGTTTGGGTAGCAGCTTGAAACTGGATCAGAGCCTGGATCAGTAGCGCCAAACGCGCAGGAGTGAGATCTCGGTGAGATCGCAGGGCCACCGCCACGCGCGGGGCAGGCAAATTCCACAGTCCAGCAACCGGTTGAGACGCCAAGGCCCAGACCGGATCGGGAGCAGTTAAAGCCGGAATCTGCCACTCAGAGAGCAAGGCCGCCGAGGCCCGATCGCGAACGCTGAGCGCGGTGCATTTTTTTAGAACTTGGCGAGTCAGCCATTGGGTGCTTTGCCGCCGCAGGGGGCCAATTCCCTGGGCCCAAGCAATGGTTTTTAAGCCCAAGCGCTGGGCTAAGGCCATCAAGCTAAGGTAATACAAAGGACTCAAGGCACTGGTGGCATCTTGAATCAGGCTGCCTCCTCCCCAAATAAAAGCATCTGACTCCTGCAGGGTTCGAAAAACGGTAATCGGTGAGCGGCGATCGCTGGCCTTGACTCCATGCAACTGAGTCGTCTCAGCCGGATGGCCGGAGAGAACCACTGGCGTAACCTGGGACGGCAGCATCTGTAGCAACGAAGCCAGCAGGGCCTCATCACCCCCATTATTGAAGCCGTAGTAGCCGCATAAAACCGCTTGCAGTTGTCCCATGTCTATAATCTTTAACCATCTTGGCTGGAAGGGAAACCACCCACCTCAAAGTTTTATCCTTACAAAGCCTGGGAGTGCTATGAATGAATAAGTGATTTTGTCGATCCGATTCAAGTTAGGCGCTATGCACGCACTCTCAATTCCAACCTGGATTATTCATGTCTCAAGCGTCTTAGAGTGGATGATTGCCATCTGGCTAATTTGGACCTACAGCGAAGTTAGCCGCAATCCTGCCTGGCGGATGCTTTCCTTGGGGATGCTACCGGCACTGGTGAGCGCAATGTGTGCCTGCACCTGGCATTATTTTGACAATCCCCCCGCTTTAGAATGGTTAGTGACCCTACAAGCGGCGATGACCGTAGTCGGAAACTTTACCCTCTGCGGGGCTGCCTGGTGGATTTGGCGTCAAGGGCAAGCCGCCGATTCTGCTTCTGAGCAGCCCCAGTCTGGATCTTCACCTGCTTCCAAATTGAATGATTTCTAAAGAAGCCGTATTTGCTTTTTCTCTGTTTCCCTATCTGGGGTTCCTTTGGTTTTTGACCCGATCGGGCCAAGCCCCCCGTCTGGCCTTGGTGGGCTTCTATTTCACTTTAGTGTTTGTTGCGGTTACAATTCCGGCGGGAATTTATGCCCAAGTTGCCTACGGAGAATCCCTAGGCAACATTGACTTTTTACACGGCGGTGCCGAATCGCTGTTAACGCTTTCTAATATCTTGATTGTTTTAGGGTTTCGCCAGGCCATTACTCAGCGTTCCTAGAGATGCTTAAAGCTTTGGTGCTGATGCCAGGGTTATGATCAAAGTGAAATTTAACAAAATAGATTCATGGAAAGAGGGCTTCTGTGGCTACCTCTACTGATGCTTTTCATCGGGTTGGCCTGGGCCGGCTGGAATGAGTATCAAAAAGTTGAAGCCTATCGGATTTGGGCCCAGCAATTTGAGCGGGCAAAATATGACATTCGCGCTGTCTTGGGACAAAAGGGGAGGCAATTGACTTGGGGGCAGCCAACCCGCCAGGGACCGGTGGGCTTAGAAACTTTTTCTTTAGAAAAGGTGCAATCGGTCCATCTCCAAGTCGACCATCAACGGGTTGATCTAGAAGCGCTGCCCAATAAGGGTCGTAGCATTGTGATTGTGTTTGATTTTGGGGATACTGACACCTGCTTAGAAATTCCGTTTACAGAGGTGCCTCTAGCTGCAAGTTGGGTTCAATACCTGAAGCAGAATCTAAACACTTTAAAATCTGAGAAAAGTTAATTTCTTTGATTTAGCCTAGGATGAATGTTTTGATACCGCTCCAGACAGCTTGCGGTAAGGTGGAGTCAGGCAATTAATTTTGCTTTAACGCTCGGCTGATTGATTAAATTCTATCGAAGCTTTGACTATGCAATGCCCTTTTTGTCAGCATACCGATAGCCGCGTTCTTGAGTCTCGGTCTGCAGAAGTTGGCCGCAGTGTGCGGCGGCGGCGAGAATGCTTAAAGTGCGATCGCCGTTTTACCACCTACGAGCGCATTGAGTTTGTGCCAATTACTGTGATCAAGCGGGATGGCCAAAAAGAATCCTTTGATCGCTCTAAGTTGCTGCGGGGGATTGTGCGGGCCTGCGAGAAGACAGGCGTTTCTGCTGGGCAAATTGAAACCTTAATCGATGATATTGAAGCCGAGTTTCAACAAAGGGTTCTACGGGAAGTCAACAGTGCCGAAATTGGCGAATCAGTATTGCAAAGCCTCAAATCTTTTAATGAGGTGGCCTATGTTCGCTTTGCTTCTGTCTACCGACAGTTTCAGGGAATTCGGGATTTTGTCGATGAGCTAGACTCGCTGCAAAATGAATCTGATCATGGCTCCTCCCTCAAGAGCGCTAATTCGTCAAGAGAGCCTATCTCAGCCCCAGAAGCTTCAGAAACTGCCCTTAGGGAAATGACTTATTCCGGCAACCCTTGAGGCCAGGGCTATTAAGCCACCGGATCAATTTCAAACAAATTACGGAGCTTGTCTCTTGCTTTCTAGGCATATTCTTGACAAGCTGGATTGAGCTATGATGATATATCTAGTGTCCTAGCCTATTTTACAAGGTACGCTTGAGGGCTATGTTGGGGTATTCATCTCCTCCGTAGGTCCCAAGGGCAGGCTCCCATAGCGCTAATAACCACTACGGAGAAAACCCCCAGGAAACGTCTAGCATGGTCAATCAGGAAATAATGTCCCCAGATATTGGTTTTACCCACGAAGATTTTGCTGCCTTACTTGACAAATATGACTATCACTTTAACCCTGGCGATGTAGTTGCTGGGACGGTGTTTAGCCTTGAGCCAAAGGGCGCTCTGATTGACATTGGTGCTAAAACTGCAGCGTACATTCCGATTCAGGAAATGTCGATTAATCGGATTGAAAATCCTGATGAAGTGCTGCAGTCAAATGAAACTCGAGAATTTTTCATTCTGGCCGATGAAAATGAAGATGGTCAGCTAACGCTTTCTATCCGTCGGATTGAATATATGCGAGCTTGGGAGCGAGTTCGCCAACTCCAAACTGAGGATGCAACGGTTCGTTCTCTGGTTTTTGCTACCAATCGCGGTGGGGCCTTGGTGCGGATTGAAGGGCTCAGAGGCTTTATTCCTGGTTCCCACATTAGCTCTCGGACTGCTAAGGAAGAACTGGTGGGCGAAGAACTACCTTTAAAGTTTTTAGAAGTTGACGAAGAGCGTAACCGCTTGGTGCTTAGCCATCGTCGGGCCTTGGTTGAGCGGAAGATGAATAAGCTTGAAGTTGGCGAAGTTGTGATCGGGACTGTTCGGGGGATCAAACCCTACGGAGCCTTTATTGATATTGGCGGCGTTAGTGGCTTGTTGCACATCTCTGAAATCTCCCATGACCACATTGAAACCCCCCACAGTGTTTTCAATGTCAATGATGAAGTCAAGGTGATGATTATTGATCTCGATGCCGAGCGAGGCCGGATCTCTCTATCGACCAAGCAGCTAGAGCCCGAGCCTGGGGATATGGTCAAGAACCCGCAGCTTGTTTATGACCAGGCTGAAGAAATGGCTATTAAGTATCGCGAACAAATGCTCGCTGCCCAGCAGCAAGCAGAGAGTGCCTCTGGGGTAGAAGATGAATTTGCTGCCTCAGAACAACCTTCGCCTGTGATGTAACCGGTGGCGGCCCCACGAACTCCTCGCCTGGCGATCACCCTGGGAGATCCGGCTGGGATTGGCCCAGAAGTGATCTTAAAGGCATTGGCAGACCCAACCGTCAGCCAAGGGTGCGAAATCACCGTGGTTGGGAGTCAGGCTTGGTTAAGCCAAACCTATGCAGACTTGCGGCATCTGGCTCTCTCTGCTCAAGGGAGCAACGACTTGGGATCAGGGACACTGGCCGACCCACAGCAGTTGTCGACTCTGGAGGTTACCCCATCCAGGCAAACTCAGTTCAAACCTGGGCATGCCAATGTTGTCAGTGGTGATGCTAGCTTCACCTATCTTGATCAAGCGATCGCTGGTGCTTTAGCCGGAGCCTTTGATGGCATCGTCACAGGTCCCATCGCTAAAGCTTGGTGGCAAGCAGCCGGCCACAACTATGCCGGTCAAACCGAGTTGCTGGCAGAGCGCTCTGGAGTCAAGCGATTTGGGATGCTGTTTGTTGCTGAGTCTCCTCACACGCAATGGACGCTACGGACTTTGCTGGCAACGACCCATATCCCTCTAGCTCAAGTTCCCCAAGTCCTGAGTCCAGAACTACTATCTGTCAAGCTAGAGTTGCTGCTAGCCTGTTTGCAGCAAGATTTTGGTTTGGCAACCCCGCGAATTGCGATCGCCGGGTTAAATCCCCACAGTGGCGAACAGGGGCAACTCGGTCAAGAGGAGAGGGAATGGTTAATTCCCTGGCTAGAGCAGCAGCGTATTCAATATCCCCAGGCTTACCTTGAAGGACCGGTGCCCCCAGATACGCTTTGGGTAAAGCCGGGCCTAGCCTGGTACGGACCAGGACCCGCTAAAAGCCCCCAGGCTCACGATGCTTACCTGGCCCTTTATCACGACCAGGGACTGATCCCGACAAAACTGTTAGCCTTTGACCGAGCCGTGAATACAACCCTGGGTCTGCCCTTTATCCGGACTTCCCCAGATCATGGCACTGCTTTTGATATTGCCGGCAAAGGAATCGCCGATGCTACTAGCCTTAAAGCAGCGATCGCTCTGGCTGCAAAGCTTGCCCGTCAGCGAATCCAGTTGACTGACAAAATTGGGTAGATCCGTCTAGATCCGGAATTTGGGCAAAAGGTCACAGCTTGATAACCTCTGAAACATTTATTAATATTCTGCAGGGGGGATTAGACTCAACATTGAATTAATTCAGTAGTTAAATATACAAAGCTATTTTGATTTAGCTCAGGTTACGGCAATTTATGGTTACTTGTTATCAGCAAAGGGGAGGCCTATGATTCAGTCTGTTCTGTATTCTTTAGAAGTCATTCAAGATGAAGCCCGGCAGTTGGTTGAGCGCGGAGTATTGAGCCGCCAGCAGCCCATTTATATCCTTTGTGGCTACATTCAAGCCCGAGAATGGACCTTATTTGAGGCGGAACTGGAGAGAAATGATTTTTTACTCAGAGACCCAATTATCGACCTGATCGGCCCTGAGCGTTGGCAGAATGACTAGGTTGATGACTTCTGGAGTCATGCTTAAGTTTGGCCAAAGTTCCGCCTCAGTTTTTCAAACAAACCGTTGCCCGCAGCAGTTTTCATCCGGGGCCTTAGCGGTATGCTAGAAGTAACACACTTGCATTAGCAGCCCACCGGAAAAGCATCAGCTGATTTTAATTGCTAGCTATAAATCTCTGTTAGTGGTCTTTAGACTCTACTATTGGTGATGCCAGATATTTACATTTCTGGGCCAGAGTATCATCAAAAAATTGAATATCTGGCGGCAAACGTTTATCAATCTGAGTGGCAATTCAACCAAATTGTTTGTATTGCCAAGGGAGGACTCCGAGTTGGGGATCTTCTATCTCGCATTTTTAATCAACCCCTGGCGATCTTAGCTGCCAGTTCCTACCTAGGGTCTAATAATCAACAACGGGGACCGCTGAAGTTTGCCCACACCCTTACTATGACCACCGAGGGCTTAGGCGATCGCATTTTATTAGTAGATGATTTGGTGGATTCTGGAATTACCCTTGAGCAAACGGTTCCCTGGCTGCAAACTCATTCTCAAGGCCTGATTCAAGAGTTGAAGACCGCTGTGATTTGGTACAAGGCTTGCTCGGTGATCAAGCCAGATTATTATGTGGACTATCTTGCCGATAACCCCTGGATTCATCAGCCCTTTGAGCGTTACGAAAAGATGGCACCAGACCAACTAACTGAAATTGATCTCTCAGTCTTAGCAGCGCCAGATCATTCTCCTAACCAAGTTCGGTGAAAGAAATTAATCGCCGGTTTAAAGTCAGCGGGTTGATCGAAAGCAGCTTCCTTGGACCAAGCTGATATAATCTTGGCTAAGGTTAGGATTATCCAAATGATCGCTCGGCAGCAACGAGAGCATTCTTGCCGAGGCTGTCAGCAAACCCTAAATGAATTCCTTCAAGATTAGCTTTTGGCCATGGCTGTTAAACCGCTTGGTAGCTACTTAGTTGAAGCAGACTTGCTAACACCAGCCCAAATAGAGGTTGCCTTGATGGATCAAGCCTGCACTCAGATGCGCTTTGGTGAGATCCTGGCAGCTAGGGGCTGGGTAAAGCAGCAAACCATTGACTATTTTGTGCACAAAGTGATTTTGCCAGAGCGATCCACCCTGACTCCTCCGGCAGCCCAAGTC
>JBGTDP010000341.1:0-7327 GCA_041748255.1 Thermosynechococcaceae cyanobacterium
GGCAGGTCAACTTTAAGCTGCAGGTCTAAGCGTCCCGCTCTCAATAAGGCAATATCTAATGCTTCCGGTCGATTGGTCGCTCCGATCAATAGCACTTGATTAGCTTCCTGGAGCCCATCGAGTTCCATCAGTAGCTGACCCACCAGGCGATCGCTCACCCCAGAGTCACCGTTGTAGCCCCCCCGTGCTGGGGCCAGGGTATCCAGCTCATCAACAAAAATCACGCAGGGAGCAGCCTGTCGGGCTTTAGCAAACAGCTCGTGAACCGCCTGTTCCGCTGCCCCCACCCAGCGACTGAGAATATCGGAGCCACTGACGGCAATAAAGTTGGCTCTTGCTTGAGAGGCCACTGCTTTTGCCAGCAAGGTTTTGCCGGTTCCGGGCGGTCCCCAGAGCAAAATTCCTCGGGGGGCTTTTGCCCCGGTCTGATGATAGAGTTCCGGGTAGAGCAGCGCCCCTTCCACTGATTCTTGCAGGGTTTGTTTGATCGACTCTAGACCGCCAATCTCTTCCCAGGCCAGGGCGGGGGACTCAACTTCCACCGATCGCAGCACCGATGGTTTGATTGCTTTGATTGCCGCCAGAAAATCTGACTGATTCACGGTCATGATCTCCGGCAGCGGCCCTTCTAAAACCGGATCTAAGCGCCGCAGGGCTTCGTAGGCTGCCTTTTGACACAGAGCTTTGAGATCAGCCCCGACAAAACCCAGTGCCAAATCAGCGATCGCGGCTAAATCAACAGACTCATCTAAAGGGATGTCCTGGGTGAGAATCTGTAAAATTTCTAGCCGCCCCCCACGATCAGGAACCCGGAACTGAATTTCGCGGTCAAACCGACCCGGACGCCGCAGCGCTGGGTCTATATGATCAGGGCAATTGGTGGCGGCTAAAACAATCACCTGGTTTGACTGGGTAAACCCATCCATTAACCCCAGCAATTGAGCAACTAAACGCTTCTCAACTTCTCCCTCAACTTTGCTGCGGTGAGGCGCCAGGCTATCAATTTCGTCAATGAAAATCAGGCAAGGAGCAGCGCGGTCAGCTTGCTCAAAAATTTTGCGCAGGCGGGCTTCTGCCTCACCGTAGTATTTGCCAATCACCTCAGGCCCGACAATCGAAATGTAGTTAACCCCAAGCTCGGCGGCCAGGGATCGAGCTGTCAAGGTTTTGCCAGTCCCCGGCGGTCCGACCAGTAGCACCCCACGGGTTGGTTCTAACCCTAGCCTGGAAAGTAAGTCGGGGCGTTTAAGGGGGATTTCAATCAGCTCTTTGAGTTCTCGGAGAACCGAGCTTAATCCGCCAACCGTCTGCAGGAGCGTCCCAGGAGGGTTAGTCGGTCTATCGGAGACCGCCGTGCTACTGGGATCTGGAGCTGATGAATTGGGTCGCTTGACTGGATCTTGCAGGCCCGTCATGTCACCAAAATTGCGGAGGTTGTCTTCAAAATCGGTCCAGATCTCTCCCGACTCAATTCTCTCTTCCAGGGTTTGGACAATGTCCAGAAATTCTTCAAACCCTGGGAATGGATTACTCATAGGTTTGTTGCGGCGCTTATGACTTTCAGTATAACAATCTCAGTAATGCCCTTGGCCACGTCAAGCTAAGCTAGCGACCACAACCTGTCCCTGGGCAGAGAGAAATATTTTAAAACCCGTAGCTGGCAAGTGATGATTTTTAGACCTGCATCCAGTTGTCCTCTGTGCCTCTCATCCCATAGCTAGAGGCGCAGAGATTTTGCTAGCGAGACTCTATTAACAGAAGCTACAGAGTTCACTAGCAAACATTCCTGGATCGCTAAGCACTTGATTATTCCTTTAGCGTGGGTTGTGGGACCCTAACTTCTACTAGCAGTAAATGAGAGACTGATTGAGAGATTATTAAAGGCCCAGCTATGACTATCGACGAACCTCAAAATCTAGATTTAGAAGCACCTCAATTATCCGAGACGCCCCCGGTGCAATCGACTACTCAACTCAGCTCCCAACCGGAGGTATCTCCCCTACTAGAGGAGAATCCGGTGACCGAACTTGTCGAGGTCTTTAAGCGCGACTCTGTAAAGCAGGAACTTCAGAAATTGCTCCAGCAAAAAAAGGCTTTGAGAATTACGGCAATCTTAGTTATCTCCCTGGTGGTTTTATCAATTATTGGGCTAGCAGCATCGATCATTAACCATATACCGGTATTTAATGCCATCGCTGAGGTTGTTGGGGCCTTTTATTGTTTGAAGTTTATTTATGAGTATTTACTGTTTGCTGAAGGCAGGCAGATCCTGAAAGAGAAACTAGCTGAGTTAGTTGCCAAAGTTGCCGGTGATCCAACCCCAGCAACTCAGCCAGATCCCGAGGGTCTATCTTAAGGCCCAGCCAATCCCTGGGAAAAGTTCTTAGCCTAGTGAAAGTTTGAAGTTTAGTTTAAGGATGGAAAGCGTGTTATGACCAATAGTTCTGCTGAGATTAAAAAGGGAATGAGCGGGCCTCTGTTGATTGGCATTCTCTTAATTGTCTTGGGAATTGCTGCGATCGCATTGCCTGTGTTTTCAACCATTTTTGCTGAGACCTGGATTGCTTTTATCTTGATCTCGGCGGGGGCGGCAAAGCTCGTCTATGCCTTTCAAACCCGTGATAGTGGGGGTTTTGTCTGGAAACTTTTGCTGGGGTTGCTTTATGTGACCACAGGTATCATGCTGTTCGTCTACCCCAGAACAGGCATCCTTACCCTGACACTCTTACTGGGTAGCTACCTACTCACAGAAGGCGTCTTTGAGTTAATCTTGGCCTCTCGCTTACGTCCGCAAGCCAACTGGGGGTGGGTGCTCGGGAATGGGATTATTACCCTGCTGTTGGGTGGGATGATTTGGTTCCAGTGGCCCTTTGATGCTCCCTGGCTGATCGGAACCCTGGTGGGTGCAAGCATCCTGATCTCTGGGGTGTCTCGGGTAATGCTGTCGTTGAATCCGGTTTCTTTGCCCAGTTCTGACCCAACTACTTCAGCCTAGTGAACTAAGTTGAGCCAGTAGCCTAGCGTCTATCTCCTCACTTTGAGACTGGAGCAAATTATCGCTCTGAGGAAGACTGAGTCGCCGTCTGGTTCAGATAGGTGTAGACAATCCGGGAGACATCCTGGATGTAATCCCTGGCGGCTGGGTCATCGTAGGCACTTTCTACCAGCACCGCCACCAGATAGCGTTTACCTGTGGGCATCTGCACAATTCCAGCATCTCCTAGCAAAAAGCCAATATCCCCAGTTTTATGGGCGATCGTTGCCCCTGATCCCAACCCAACCGGGAGTAACTTGCGATTTTTAACTCGGCGCAGGATATCTATTGCCTCTGGCTTAGTGCCCTGCAACAGCTTTCCTTGCTCCAGCAGGGCCATTAACTGAACTAACTCCTTGGCAGTGGTCGTGTTTGTGCCCTTGAGATCGGGTAACCAGTTACGCATCACCGTTCTCTGCAAGCCCCAGCTCCGAAACCGTTGGTTGAGCACATCAATCCCACCCATGCGCTTAATGATCATGTTGGTGGCAGTGTTGTCACTGGTGGTAATCATGTTGTTAACGGTTTGCCGGGCACTGAACTTGCTCCCAGGGGGCAAATCCTGCATATAACCTGACCCCCCAACAATCACATCCCGACCCATCACCAGGGTCTCATCCAGCTTGATCTTGCCGGCTTCGACATCCTGAAAAAAAGCAATCAAAATCGGCAACTTGATAATGCTGGCGGTGGCAAAGGTCTTTTCTCCGTTCAGGCTCAAGTAGTTGCCGTTGTCTAGATCGACAAAATAGATCCCAGGGCCGAGGGAGGCATAAGACCCGGTTCTCAACCCTGCCAGTCGTTGTTGTAGCCAGGTCAGGGAGCGACCGGCGGGGATTAATCCCCCAAAGGTGTCTGCTGGCGGCAGGGGAACTGCGATCGCCTGGGGCTGACTTTCAGTTCTGCTGCTAGCACCAGGCTGAGGATTTGGCAATTGCACCACCCATTGGGTCGGTGACTGGGACCGCACTTTCACCTGCTGGGGATTAACTTGATACCCCGGTGCCAGCTCAATCACCATCCGGGTTGTATAGGCATTAAACTGGGCAATTCGCACCCGCGAGATCGAGCCGCTGTAGGGCTGATTAACCTTCGGGCGTTTTAGCCGAATGCCAGGCAGATCAATCACCACCCGCGACGGGTTGGCAACCAGTTGCACAGAGGGTTGAATGCTTTGGTCGGTGGTAAACTCCAGCGACTGCTGGCGGGAATCCAATTGCCAGGATTTGAGCGTATCGGCAGCAGCAGGAGCGCTAGCCAGGAGAATACCAGTCACCGTGGAGAGAAACACTCCTGGAAGCAAAACAACTGGCCGCTGGGAAGTTTGAGTTTGAGTCCACATAGGTAAGAGAGGGTGATAATCCGGCTGATACGAGGGTGGGTTAAGCTGTGCTTAAGATTTGCTTGATAAATTAGCCCCAAGACAGTAGCGAAACCGAGCAAGCGATTCAAAGTGAACCAGAGCTATCTATGAGTACTCTATTTCAGATAGATTGGCAACACGTTTTTCTCCCAGATATTTCTATCGTTGAGATGGTTCTGCGGGGGACGCTAGTCTACGTTGCCCTTCTGGTAATTCTACGCTTGATGCCCAGCCGCCAGGTAGGAGCAGTTGGGATTTCTGATCTGCTGGTGATTGTGCTGTTTGCAAATGCAGCTCAGAATGCCATGGTGACTCACTACACCTCGGTGACCGATGGCTTGGTGCTCTTAGCCACAATTATCTTTTGGAGTCACGTTCTCAACTGGCTAAGCTATAAATTCCCCCGATTACAACGCTTTCTCACCCCACCCCCCCTGCTCCTGGTCAAAGATGGCCAAGTCCTTGAACAAAATATGGATAAAGGGTTGATTAGCAAGCGGGAGTTGATGAGCCTGTTACGCCAGCAGGGGGTCCATAGCTTGACTGAGGTTAAGAAAGCCTACATCGAAGGCGATGGTCAGATCAGCATTTCTACGGCTGATTCCAAGAAAGAGGATCCCTCTGAGCAGCAAGTAGGCTAGCCCCCCTTCCAGCCGTCAAAGCCCTTGTTACTTGTGCTCAAAGACAACAGAAAGATTATTAGCCGGCATCGGGTAGGTTTCTAGCAACCTTAGATGTTGGGTCTGAGCTGCTGCGACCACTTGTTCTAGGTCACGCACCCCCCAGGCCGGGTTTTGAGCCTGCAGATATTGATCAAAGCTGGTATTACTGGCCACCATCTGTTCCTGCACTTTAAAGGGACCATACAAATACAGAATGCCGCCAGAGGGTAAAATACGACCTGCTGCAGCCAGCAGTCCCAGGCAAGCTGACCACGGGGCAATGTGAATCATATTAATACTCACCATTGCCACAATTAAATCAGCTTCAGACTTAGATGCAGATGATGCTTTAGATAGTTGCTCTTCTACTGGCCAAGCCAGGTCAGCAGCATCAAGCTCAAGGGCAGGATAAAGATTGTCAGCAGGCAGGTATGTTTGCCATGCCAAAATACTGGCCCGCGCTTGGGGGTTAGGGTCGCTGGGCAGCCACTTTCGCGGAGCCAGACGGGGGGCAAAAAAGGTAGCATGTTCCCCGGTGCCACTGGCAACCTCAAGTACTGTGCCCTTTGGCGGTAAAACCTGTTGCAGTACTTTGAGAATAGGCTCACGGTTGCGCTCTGTCGCGGCTGCATACTGCCGATTGTCATCAAGACTCATGTTGTTAATATCCTGAATGGATGGCGCTGACTTTGAAATTCTAGACCCTACCGCTTCTATGCGAGACATCTCTTCTGTGCGAAAATATAGAGCATCTATTGGCTCTTTAGTATTCCTGGTGTAGGGCATGCCTAGTCGTCCGATTATCCTTGGTATCGTTGGTGATAGTGCCGCCGGTAAGACAACCCTCACCCGTGGGATTGCCCAAGTACTTGGTGAAAAAGATGTCACTGTTATTTGTACAGATGACTATCATCGCTACGATCGCCAACAAAGAGCTGAGATGGGTATTTCAGCCCTAGACTATGACTGCAATTACCTGGATATTATGCAGCAGCACTTAACGCTGCTCCGCACCGGACAACCGATTCTCAAGCCGATTTACAACCACTCAACCGGTGCTTTTGATCCGCCAGAATATATCAAGCCCAGTCAATTTGTGATCGTTGAAGGGCTTTTAGGCTACTCAACTCGGGGAGCCCGTGATCGCTATGACGTTAAAGTTTATCTCGCCCCTCCAGAATCGCTGCGCAAAACCTGGAAAATCAAACGGGATACCCGTAAACGGGGCTATACAGAAGAGCAAGTTTTAGAGCAACTGAGGAAGCGAGAAAAAGACTCCGAGAAGTTTATCCGGCACCAGCGGCAGTGGGCAGATGTGGTGGTTAGTTTTTATCCCCCCAGTGAAGATTCTGAGCAAAGCGATCTAATGCTCAATGTCAGGCTGGTACTCAGACCAACGATTCCTCACCCTGATTTAAGCAGAATCCTCAGCCCCGAGGGAAATCATCTTGGCTCGGCCATTCGCTTAGAGCTTGACCGGGATATGGGTAAGCCGGTTGATGTTCTAGAAATTGATGGTCATGCCACCAGTGAACAGGTCAGAGAGCTAGAGAAAATGCTCTGCAACGAAGTTCCGTATCTAGGCCAGTTCTGTAGTCTTGAAGGCAATGAAGAGATTGGTAAGCTAACGGGAACAACCGGGGAAATTTTACAGAGTTACCCCTTGGCTTTGACGCAGTTGCTGATTACCTATCACATGCTCAAAGCGTCTAATATTTACCAATAACTAAAGCCCGATTTGGCTCCCTATCAAGCATTACCGGCTGCACACCGATACAGTCGTTGCTTCTGGTAACCCCACCCAAAATTTCTCAAGCTTTTGAACTTCACCCAAGCAGGGCTTTCAGGAGCCTGGATTGATTTTAGTTCATCCTTCTCAAGAGTTTCTGCCAGCCAGTAGCCTACAGACCACTTGTGCATGAAGTGGCTTGACATTTAAGGAAATGCTTATCTATATTAGTTAAGTATAAACTTAAGCATTGAGTCCGAATGAGTCGTCCGACTGCCAGTGTAGATACCTTTCAAGCGATCTCCGATCCCACTCGGCGGGCAATTCTAGATCGCTTACGTGCGGGCGAACAACCTGTCAAACAACTGGCTGAACCTTTTGAGATGTCGCTGCCAGCCATCTCTCAACATTTGCAGGTGCTTTACGAGGTAGGCTTGGTCAGCCAGCAGCGGGTAGGGCGCCAACGGCTGTATCGCCTCAACCCAGAGCCCCTAAAAGAAATCTCAGATTGGGTCGCTGACTATGAGCAGTTCTGGCAA
>JBGTDP010000342.1:0-3153 GCA_041748255.1 Thermosynechococcaceae cyanobacterium
AAGGGACCTGTGGTATCAGCGATCTTTGTAATCGCTCCCCCACTTCCCGTAAAGATTCCCTCTCCAAATTTATCTGAGAATCCTTCAAAGACCACGGTCCCTGAGTCATTTAACGACGGAAGACTAAAATTTCCATACTCAAATGAGTCACTCCTATCAGCAATCTTTGTAAAGGTAAACGTTGCAGCTTCTGCTGGCAAGCAAAAGAATAGGCAACTAAATACCAGGCCCCAACCACTCAAACATTTCATGTTTTTTTGCTAATCACACTAGATCTGAGGCACCGTTTCTAAGGCTATCAACCAGCTACCGCTTTAATTCAAGACCTTATCGGTGCAACAGATGTATAGCAGTGTATAGCAAGCTGTTCAAGATGGCGTTAATTTTCTTTAAAATGATTCTGCAGCAGGGCTTAACTATCTGCTAGCACCACTGGGATTCTTTTCTACTCGCTAAGTTTAGGCTTTGAAGTCTGGGCTCGGGGTTTGGGTTCTTTGGTATACCAATAGGCCCAAGCAATCAAAACGACCTGCAAGGGCAACCTGATCCAGTAGAACAGAGGATTATTGGGAACACCTGCGATCGCAATCTGATTAACGGCCTGATTGATATTGGCAGGAAACACAGCAATAAAAAGCGCAATTAAGCCCCAGGCAGCCGCCTGACTGACAGGCACAATCAGTAGCCCAATTCCCCCTAGAATCTCAAAAAAGCCGCTAATATAGACCAGCTCAAGGTGCCAAGGAAGGTAAGGAGGCATGATCTTCACAAACGGATCAGGGATCGCAAAATGCAGCACCCCCACCACCATAATTGCCACTGAGAGAACAACGCGGAGAATTTCTTTACGACGATTAATCGGAGGAGAGGATTGGGACATCGAGCAGCACCCTTCAGGCGGTCCAGGTCAATGACAGACTAGGAGAGTCAATCAAATTTGATATTAGCAATGTTCGAGAAGTTTATCGGGAAAAGATAATTCTTCCAAGCACTGCCAAGCATTCCGGGTCCAGGCATCGTTGAGCAACAGCCCGTTCGAGAGCTTAAAGGTCAATAAAGAAGGGGGCTCCTGGGCAGCCGAAACAGAATTTCTTTTACAGGACTGAATTAAACTCACGGTCCAGGGCACAAATTCGAGCAATTCTTCTGGCAATACGGTTAAGTTAAACTGCCAGGCTTGATTCATGCCTTGGGTGCCTTTTTTTTGTCTTACCGCTGGTATCGGGATTGCACCTTTATTAATAGAGACTCGCAAGATAAACTGACGGGTTGGAATTAGAGTGTCTGGGGCCGAATGGGCATAGACATATAAGTAGTTCAACTGCTGGCGCTGATCTAACCAGGTGGCGATGGCATGATTGGTAGATGAATTCCTGTTGCTAAGGGTAACTGACGTTTTCATCCCTACTTCAAAGCGAGAATAAAACGCCTCCCTTAACTCAGAAACAATCCGAATTGCTTCTGGGGTCATGATCAAAATTCTTATGACTAGTGTTCAACAACATTTCTCCAGTTACCTGGAGATTTGCTTTAGCAGCTGGTTATCTTAGCTGAAAGCAAACTAGATCCGAGTTTCAAAGCCCATTCCTTAAAGCTTAAAAAGATACATTATTGAAGATAGAAATATTAACCCCCATCGAGATCCCCCCCCAAATTGCATAGGAATTCCCAGTAGTTTAGCTTAACCTTGACTGAGAATGCCTCCCAATTTGTCAAGATTTGCTTAATTAATTCCCAAATATCCCCTAGGTGTGATCAGCCAGTGACTCAATTGACGGGTGCTGTGGTTGCCGATTAGAACAATGGTCAGCATATCGATCGCTGCCTCCTGAAGTTTATCTAAAGTGGTCAAGACAATCTGCTCCTCGGCGCGATAGGCTGAGCGAACCACTGCCACTGGCGTTGTGGGGGAACGGTGGGCCAAGAAAATTTCTTGGGCCTTGAGAATTTGAGACTGCCGGGCTTGGGAGCGAGGATTGTAGAGGGCGGTGACAAAATCAGCCTGGGCAGCGGCGACTAGGCGTTGTTCAATTACCGGCCAGGGAGTCAGCAGGTTGCTCAAACTAATCGCACAAAAATCATGCATCATCGGTGCTCCGACCCGAGCCGCCGCCGCCTGAAGGGCACTCACGCCTGGAAATACCTGCACCCCTGGGGTTTGGCCATCCCATCCCTGGGCTTGAAGTTCTTCTAAGACCAGTCCGGCCATCCCATAAATTCCTGAGTCTCCCGAAGAGACCACGGTAACCGTTAATCCCCATTGAGCTAGGGCGATCGCCCGTTGAGCGCGCTGTCGCTCCTGAGTAATGATTGAGGGTTGAATGACTTGTCCTGGTCGCAGCAGGGGCTTGAGCAAGTCAATGTAGAGAGAATAGCCGATGACTACATCCGCTTGAGAAATGGCAGTCTGGGCAGCAGGGGTGATTTGGTCTAGTTGCCCAGGGCCGGTCCCCACCAGAAATAATCCCCCGGTTCTGCCAGTGAATTCTACCGCTGCCTGGGCAACGGCAATAGTGACCGCACCGGATTGGTCAGAGCGAAAAATTTGTTTTGTCACCCGCAAGTCAGGGGTTGCGTTTGGATCAGCAACCGATCCTGAGCACTCTTTAGCTGCCTGGATTGCCGCTGCCTCTGCCACACTAGGGGTTCCCACTTCTGCGGCTACAACTGCTGAGGGCGTGGGAACGGTAATTGTGTTGAGGACGGCTGCTGGGTAACAGTGCAAGGGCCAGTTTTGCTCCTGACATAACTGCAGCAGACCGGCTTCATCGGCTTTGAGGTCTAAGCTGGCGACCCCGGCGATCGCTGCCTGGGCTAATTGATAGGTCTGAAACACCTGCTCAATTGCCCCCTCGATCAATGCTTTAGAAGTTCCTCGCTCACAGCCAATCCCCACCCACAAAAGCCGGGGATGCCACTGCACCATAGGCAAAGCCTCTGGCTGATGCTCTTGGACACTAATCCTAAGCAAGGCTTGGGCTGTCTCTGTGCCTCCTTCTAGAGCCTCAAACGCAAAGGGATGTCCCGGCGGCAGGTTGTCTTGCCACAGGGTTGAGCCAGCTTCCTGGATTACGCGCACAGGTTTTCCCTGAGCTACGGCTGCACTGACCTGGGTCCAGTCACCGAGCCCGCGTCGCCAACCAAAAGGCTGAC
>JBGTDP010000343.1:0-2636 GCA_041748255.1 Thermosynechococcaceae cyanobacterium
GCTGCAAAACTATCAGAATTATTTGAGGAAACGCTTTCATGACCGCAACTTCCCCCCAGTTAAAGCACGAAGTTAAAGATCTCTCCCTTGCTCCGATGGGAAAGCAGCGGATTGAATGGGCTGGTCGGGAAATGCCCGTCTTAGGCCAAATTCGCGATCGCTTTGCCCAAGACAAACCCCTGGCTGGCATTCGTCTGATTGCCTGCTGTCATGTGACAACTGAGACGGCGAACCTGGCGATCGCCCTCAAGGCTGGGGGTGCAGACTCCCTGTTAATTGCCAGCAACCCACTCTCAACCCAGGATGACGTCGCTGCCAGTCTAGTGGCTGATTACGGGATTCCAGTATTTGCCCAAAAAGGCGAAGACAACGACATGTATCGCCGCCATGTCCAGATTGCCCTCGATCATAAACCCAACATCATTATTGATGATGGTAGTGATGTCACCGCCACCCTGGTGCAGGAGCGGCAGCACCAGCTCTCAGATATTATCGGGACAACCGAAGAAACGACGACTGGCATCGTGCGGCTGCGGGCGATGTTTAAAGATGGGGTCTTGAGCTTCCCGGCGATTAATGTCAATGATGCTGACACCAAGCATTTCTTTGACAACCGCTACGGCACCGGCCAGTCCACCTTAGACGGAGTGATCCGGGCCACCAATATTCTTTTGGCTGGCAAAACCCTGGTTGTGGTTGGTTACGGCTGGTGCGGCAAGGGCACAGCCCTGCGGGCTCGGGGTATGGGAGCGAATGTGATCGTGACTGAAATTGACCCCACCAAGGCCATAGAAGCGGTCATGGACGGCCTCCGGGTGATGCCGATGGCGGAAGCGGCCCCCCAGGGGGATATTTTCATCACCGTCACTGGCAACAAGCACGTGATTCGGGATGAACACTTTGAATCAATGAAGAACGGCGCGATCGTCGCTAACTCCGGTCACTTCGATATTGAAATTGACTTAAAAACCTTGGGAGCCAAGGCCAGTGAAGTTCGCACGGTTCGCAACTTCACCGAGGAGTATCAACTTCCCAGTGGCAAATCCATTGTCGTGTTAGGCGAAGGTCGCCTGATCAACCTGGCTGCGGCTGAAGGTCATCCCGCCAGTGTCATGGACATGAGCTTTGCCAACCAAGCCCTAGGCTGCGAGTACCTGGTCAAAAACAAGGGCAAACTAGAACCCGGCTTGCACTCGGTGCCAACAGACGTGGATCGGGAGATTGCCCGGCTGAAGCTCCAGGCGATGGGAATTGAGATCGATACCCTCACCGATGAGCAGATTGAATACATGAACTCCTGGACTTCCGGAACCTAGCCATCTGCTAGGTGTTAATGACTTAAAGGGGCGCAATTAACAGCGCCCCTGTTCTATAACCCAGCCCCTGCCAACCGTTGCTATGGCTAGACTTTCAAAAGAACTGCGTCAGGTTTTTTTTGACCCGGATCATCCGCCCCAGGTAACCCTGCTGGAAATTTTAAAACTGGCGGGGGAGCGAACCTTTGGTTTTTTGTTTGTTCTGCTCTCTCTGCCTTCGGCTTTACCCATTCCTGCCCCTGGCTACTCAATCCCCTTTGGGATTGTGATCTTGATTTTGGCGGTGCAGTTGGCCGTTGGCCGCCGTCGGCCCTGGCTGCCTGAGAAACTCAAGCAGCAAACGGTTAAGCTGCAGCAGGTACAAAAATTCCTCAACTCTGGTCTTCCCTGGCTGCAGCGGATTGAACTTCTCTCCCGCCCGCGCCTTAGCTTTGTTTGTACCAGTTCCCCCGGTCGAGCGGTCCTGGGGACAGCGATCGCCCTGATGGCCCTTTCAATGATGATTCCCCTACCTCTGACCAATACCCTACCGGCAGTGGGGGTCTTTATCACCGGATTTGGTTTAGTAGACGATGATGGGGCGATTAGTTTGGGTGGCTTGGGGGTGTGTTTAATCGCTGCCATTCTCTCAACGGCATTGATTACCGCTTTTATAATTGGCGGAACAAGCCTGGTGGAGGTGCTGATTGAGCAAATTCGCAGTTGGAAACCTTAGTCTATTGATTGGCTTTCCCTAGGGGAGATAATGATGGCGATGTCTCGCCCAGGCTTTAGCAAGCATTGAAGAACTCCTCCAGCTACTGGCAACTCCTGCCCTACCTGCGTCCCCACTGGAAAACCCTGGCCATTGCCTTGGGGTGTACCCTGGGTTTTGTCCTGACCATGCCGCTGCTGGCCTATCTGATTGGTCAGGCGGCAGCCATGATTGGCCGGGGCGATATTGGCTCCCTTTTGCAACTGTCTGGGATTACGGCCCTGATGTTTGTGATCCGGGGGGCTTTTCAGTATGGTCAAGATTCCTTAATGGCTAAAGCAGCCCTGCGAATTGCCTTGGATTTGCGCCAGCAAGCTTATATCCACTTACAAAGCCTGGCGCTGGATTATTTTGAAACCGCCTCTACGGGCGACTTGACCTACCGGCTGACAGAAGATGTAGATCGCATTGGCGAGGTGATTAACAAGATTGCTCATCAGTTTGTGCCCTCAACCTTGACGGCTGTGTCAGTTTTGGCCTATATGCTCTACCTCAACTGGCAGCTGACGATCGCCACTCTGCTGGTTGCCCCCTTAATTGGGGTTCTGGTGGGCTGGTTTGGGGAG
>JBGTDP010000344.1:0-10222 GCA_041748255.1 Thermosynechococcaceae cyanobacterium
AATCCAAAAATGAGTGCCATGAACTGACACCTAGATCTGAGCTTTATACCCCAGAATTTGGTGGATTGCTGGCATGGTAAAGCGCCCTTACCCATTATTGCTAGGGGCTGGGCGAGGTTAGAAAGAATTCCTTCAGGAGAGTACTGAAATGGGCAACCCTGGTTGAACTAGCAGCCTTTGCAGCGATCGCTCTAGCATTTCTAACGGGCAGCGGCGGAGCACATGCTCACTGAGTCCAAGATTTCTTAGCAGATGAAGCAGTTGCACTAAGACCAATAGCATTCCGTTGCTTGAGCAGGTTTGGCAAGTGCTTTTAAGGAACAGAACCTGAGTTTTAGATTATCTGAAATCCTGATTCTCTGATTTTATCTACAGGTTTTCCCTAGTGAATTAGGACCTTTTCAGCAGATTTACAGTTCCGAAGATTCCTAAACCCGACATTATTATAGATCCCGAAAGTGAGGTTACCCTAGCCGTCGGCGCAGTAACCGTTGCACACTCAGTAGAGCTAAAGCACTAAACCCCACCAAAACCAAGAGGGAGCCACCTAAGCTAACCGGACCCCAAGGGGCATGCATCACCACACTGTTGACCCCCCAATTACTGTGCAGATAAATATACCGAATTGGCTCGATCGCATAACTCAAGGGGTTTAAGCTGGCAACCGTTTGGAGCCAAGGTGGCATAAAGGCTAGGGGAACCAGGGCCGTGCTGGCAAATAGCAAGGGAAGATTAGTCACAAAAATCACTGCAATCAACTCCACATGGCCAGGCAGGGTAAAGGCCAAGCCTAAACTCAGGGCCGTCACCCCCAGTACCAGTAAAAAGATAATGGTGGCCACAACCCCTAGCCCCAGAGGCCCTGGTAAACCTGCCCCTAGCAGGACCCCAACTGCCACAATGGCAGCAGTCTGGATCAGGCTGAGGGTAGTGATAAAAATTGCCGAGGCCAGCACAATTGAAAAACGAGACGCTAAGGGGGCCACCAAAAGCCGATTTAAGAACCCAAACTCCCGGTCAAACATCACCGGCAACCCGGCATTTAATGCCCCACTAAAGGCAGTAAACACAATCACCCCCGCCCCCAGAAATTGCCCGTACCCAATATCTGTGCCAAATAACCCGGCCGGAACATTCTTAAACAAGGCCCCAAAAAGAATCAACCACATCAAGGGCTGAATGATCCCGGCAACCAATGTAGAGGGCCGCCGTTGGAGTTGAATAAATAGCCGCCGGGTCAGGGCAAAGGTTTCCTGGAAGAAAGCTTTAGAGAATAAACCCGGTGTGATTCCTTCATAGGCACCATCAACGACAGCAGCGTTAGGATTTAAATCTGGTTTGACAGGGGTCGTAGTCATTGCAGTTTGTCCAATCAAGTTACCAATTCAGTAAGTTAGAGACCGGCCAGGTTTGCTAGCGCATACTCTGCTTGCGCTCTACCTTAGGATCACGCTGCCCGGCAGCCGCGAGCTCTGCATCCAGCAAGGTCTTGCCCGTTGCGGCCAGATAGACATCATCCAAGCTAGGACGGGACTGGGCAATCCCAAAAGTGGGCAGGTCTGCAGCTTTTAGGGCTTGCTGCAGGTTGATTAGGGCATCACTTTGGGGGGTGACCACCAAGTTAAGGGAATTGCCCTGGGCATCGTTGATGATTACATCCTGGACAAAGGGCAGTTGTTGGATCATTGCCTGGGCCTTTTGAGCTTCCGCTAGGGGGGCAAACTCCCGCAGGCGCAGGGTGATGCGATCGCCACCAACTTGATCTTTAAGCTCCGAGGGGGTGCCGACGGCAATGACTTCGCCCTGGTCAATAATGGCCACGCGATCAGCCAGAGCATCAACCTCTTCTAGATAGTGGCTGGTCATCAAGACTGTGGTTCCCTGCTCCCGCAGCTGGCGCAGAAAGGTCCAAATTGCCCTGCGACTTTCTATATCCAGGCCCACCGTTGGCTCATCTAAGACCAGAACCGTTGGTTGGTGTAGCAGCCCAGCAGCCAGATCTAAGCGTTTACGCAACCCCCCGGAGTAGGTGCCTGTGGGTTTATCGGCCCAGGCTACCAGGCCCAGCAGGGAGATCATGGTCTCAATTTGCTCTAGTCCTTGCTGGCGAGGTAAATGATAGAGGGCTGCTTGGAGTTGCAGCAGTTCCCGACCGGTCAAAACTTTGTCCAGGGCAACTTCCTGGGCCACATAGCCCAATAACTGCCGCACTGCTTTGGGATTATTGTTCACAGACACCCCTGCAACTTCCAGGGTGCCGCCATCGGCAGCCACTAAGGTGCATAGACAGCGCAGTGTAGTTGTCTTGCCAGCCCCGTTCGGACCTAGAAGCCCAAAAATCTCTCCCGGCTGAACCTGAAACGAAATATCCTTGACTGCCTCCACTTGACCGTAGCGTTTTTGGAGCTGCTCAACTAATACGGCGGGAGCCATAGCCATGACTTCTCAATAAAACTCAACAATCATGCCTTCATTCTAATCTGCTGGACAGAATTGCGCGGCAGCTAGCTGAGATGGAGCAGTGGGTCACTCAGATGGGTGATCAGGGTGTGGGTGATCGGCAGACTGTCAACAATCATCCCTACGCACAGCAGCATCATGTAGAGAATTGAAAACTTAAACAGCGATCGCGCCTGTTGCTTATCAGCGGGCACTTGAATGAGTTGCCAGGCTTTATAAATAAACAGGCTCCCTAACCCCAGAGCGGTGAGGGTATAGACTGCTCCGGTCACGTGCAGCGGCCAGACCAGCAACAAGGTGATTGGCAGCAGCACCAGAGTATAGGCAAAAATTTGGCGGGCTGTGCGCTGATCCCCTTTGACTACGGGCAACATCGGTACGCCTACCTTGGCATAGTCGTCTTGAATCATCATCGACAAGGGCCAGAAATGGGGTGGGGTCCAAAAAAATACAATTGCAAATAAAACCCAGGCAGCCCAGCTAAGCTCACCGGTAACAGCGGTCCATCCCACCAGAGGCGGGATCGCACCTGCAGCCCCTCCAATTACAATATTTAGGGTGCTAGAGCGTTTGAGCCAGTAGGTATAGACCCCAACATAAACAGCGATCCCGGCCATGGCTAGGGTGGCACTTAACAAATTCGCATACACAGCCAGCAGCGTAAAAGAAACACTTGCCAGCACCGTGGCAAACAAAAGCGCCTGCCAAGGTTTAATCCGACCCGAGGGCAGGGGGCGGTGGCGGGTGCGATCCATGAGAAAATCAATGTCGCGATCGTACCAACAGTTGATCGTATTGGCCGCCGCCGCTGCCAAGGCCCCACCCACCAGGGTGATTAAAAGTAATCGCGGCGCCACCTGTCCCTGGGCAGCAATCCACATCGCCGCCGCAGTCGTGATCAAAAACAACACGATTAGTCGAGGTTTGGTCAGCTGATAGTAATTGAGGAGAAGTTGCCAAAAAGTTTGTGGTCGCTGAGCAACATTTGCCCAAGTTGTTTCTTGCATCGGTTCACCAAGGATGAAAAAAAATCAATCAAATATCGTTCCTGGCAGTCTTAACTATTGCTGAGCTGCCCAGGTTAAGAAGTCATTGGCTGGGTTCCAGGTTGCCTTGAGTTTAGGGCTAGCTTTGAGGTCGGGTGCTTAAAAGCCCAACCATCTCGCAGAGCAATCACACTAAAGGCCACCAGGGTTCCCAGTAAAGCAGCCCCCACGCCTTGATGGGCAACGGTCAATAGGGCTACCTGCAGTTGCAACCGAAAGGTCATAACTCCCAAAGCAATTTGCAGCCCCAACAGGCCCCCAATCATGATTGTCAGTCTCCTAAGCGTAGGATGCAAAGCAGGGGTTCGCCGGGCCAAAAAGATGAGGATTAACACCGCCAGGGTTGGGGGCAGTACCCCCAGAATATGGCTGTTCATCACCGCACAGAGTTGCGAGTTTCCAAAGCATTGATGCAAGGCCCAACGGGAGGCAACCAGGCCGCCTAAAATGCTTTGCAGGTAAACCAAGCCAGCGGCGCTAACGCTGACCCAGGGCAGCTTCCCTACCGCGCCTGTGCCCCGGTAGGGAATCAGCGCCATGGCCATGGCTAGCAGGGTGCTAAAAAACAGTAAGCCGGTGGCTAGATGGGCTGTGACAATATCAAACCGCAGGAGTTGGGTCACCGTCAGACCCCCTAAGACTCCTTGAAAAATCACCAGCCCCAAGGCCAAGGTCGCTCCCCAGGGCAGCCAGTTTGGCAAACTCCGATGATGCCACCCGGTCAAGCCCACCAAAGCGATCGTCAGCAGTCCAATCATGGAAGCCACCAAGCGATGAAACCACTCTAAAAACACTTGCAGGTTCATTTGCTGCTGGGGAACCAAAGTGCCATAACAAAGCGGCCAGTCCGGACAGGCCAGTCCGGCATTCATAACTCGGGTTGTACTTCCCAAGGCCATCAAAAACCAGGTTAGGGTTGCCATACCGATCACTAAACGGCGAATGAAGATTACTGGCTCAAGTTTGGGGGCAGCCGGGTTACTCAAAAAAGAATCAGCCATGGGGATCAAGCTTCTAAAACTGCAAGGAGCACAAATCTCTCTAGAGGCAAGAGGGGCAACATTCCGAGTGATTTGAGATTTCTCTGAAACCCAAATCCACCCTCGCCTAACTACCACTTTAGTGAGCCTAGGGTGAATTCGACAGATTTTAACTCAGCTCTAGGGATTTTTTTGTTTCTTGGCATCGTTGTAAGGACCATAACCCCATAAAAGTCCCTGGGAAGCAAACTTTAAATCTTAGAGAATGCTGAAATTTGTCTTTTAAGGACCTACAGTGATCTAGGCAATAAGGGCTAGACTAGTCAGCGGAAGGCCATTACCCCCTGTTGCCCCAGGTTGAGATCTAAAAAAAGTCAAAAATGTCTGGTGGGTGCCTGAATTATTCTAGGGACTGCTCTACCTTGGTAAATAGCAGATGTCGAGCATCTAGATCAAAATCAGTTCTGAAGTCTTGAACTGATCACCCTACTTAAGCTGTTATAGGAAATAGCAACAAGTTGTGAAAGTCCCCAATACAATTACTGCCCTGATCATCGGAGTTGTGGTAACTCTACTAAGTATCTGGTACGGGCAGAACAACGGTCTAATGCCAGTTGATGCCTCTGCCCAGGCCCCTAGAATTGATCAGCTCTTTAACGTCATGATGGGGCTCTCTACGGGCTTATTTTTAATTGTCCAGGGAGCACTCCTCTACTCGCTTTTTGCCTTTCGCCAGCGTCAGGGAGATAACACTGATGCTGAGCCTATCCATGGAAATGTCCCCCTAGAAATTCTCTGGACCGCTATTCCCAGCGCGATTGTTTTATGGCTGGCAGTCTATAGTTTTGACGTCTACAAAGCAGTGGATAGCGGTGGCCCCCCACCCATGACCCAGACTGCCCAGGTTGTTCCGGCAAAAACCCTGGCAATGCCCGCCAATGCAGCAATTGCTGCCACCTTGCCAGAAACAGCAACAGAATCAGCGCAAACCGATGCCCCCCCAGGCAAAGCAAATCAGCAACCCCAGGATCCGGCAACGGAAACTGTGCGCAATCAAGAGGTGCCCCAGCGCCGCGAGGCTCCTGGAACTGGGGTGGTTTCCCCCAGCATTGGTCCCAGCTCTCAGGAGCGGGGCAAGGCTCCAGAAGTCGCAATTAACGTCACTGGCCTGCAGTACGCCTGGATCTTTACCTATCCTGACAGTGGAGTGGTCTCAGCGGAATTGCACGTTCCCACCGGTCAGGAGGTTAAATTAACCATTTCTGCTAACGATGTGATTCATGCCTTTTGGGTGCCAGAGTTTCGCCTTAAACAGGATGCAATTCCCGGTCGCCAAACCCGGCTGCGGTTTACCCCAACAAGAATTGGGACTTATCCAGTGATTTGTGCCGAACTTTGTGGTGCGTATCATGGGGCCATGAGAACAAAAGTCATTGTCCAAACCCCAGGGGAATATTCAGATTGGCTCCAGAGCCAAGTGGCGACGACTCCCTCTGAGCAACCCCTGGCGATGGTTCCACCCCAGGAGCGCTCTCCGGCTGAATTTCTGGCTCCCTACCTGGGGCGAATGGGCCTGCCTGATCAGCTTCAGTCTGGAGAAGATCTCTCAGCTATGGCTCAGTCAACCCCAGCAGCCTAAGTAGTCATAACTTTTTGCTGATTTAAACCCAATGGCACAGAATTTTGCCCATCCCGCACCTAACAAGAAGGATATCTCATGACTCAAGCGCAGCTGCAGGAGAATGCCAACGTTGCTGCCCACGCACCGCAACCAGGGGGAGGCAACTGGCGCGAGTATTTTAGCTTTAGCACTGATCACAAAGTCATTGGCATTCAATACCTGGTGACCACCTTTGTGTTCTACCTGGTGGGGGGCGCCTTGGCAACAATGGTGCGCACCGAGCTGGCAACCCCGGAGGTGGATTTTGTCTCCCGGGAAACCTACAATAGCCTATTTACAATCCATGCCACGATCATGATTTTTCTGTGGATTGTGCCTGGGTTGACGGGGGGGTTTGGCAATTTCCTGGTGCCCTTGATGATTGGGGCTCGGGATATGGCTTTCCCGCGCCTGAACGCGATCGCGTTTTGGATCATTCCCCCGGCGGGTATCTTGCTGTTGAGCAGCTTTTTTGTGGGGCCAGCCTCATCGGGGTGGACCTCCTATCCGCCTTTGAGCCTGGTCAGTGGCAAAGCCGGAGAAGCCATTTGGATTCTCAGCGTGCTGCTGCTGGGAACCTCATCAATCATGGCCGCGGTGAACTTTTTGGCCACGATTGTCAAAATGCGGATTCCAGGAATGAGCCTGAATCAGATGCCCTTGTTTTGTTGGGCAATGCTGGCCACCTCCGGGCTAGTGTTAATTTCAACCCCTGTTTTAACTGGGGCCTTGGTTTTATTAGGCTTTGACTTACTCTTAGGCACGGCCTTTTTTAACCCCACTGGCGGTGGGGACCCGGTGGTCTACCAGCACATGTTCTGGTTTTACTCCCATCCGGCAGTCTATATTATGATCTTGCCGGCCTTTGGGATGATTTCGGAAATTCTTCCCGTTCATGCCCGCAAACCGATTTTTGGCTACCAGGCGATCGCTTACTCCAGTGTGGCGATTAGCTTTTTAGGCTTAATTGTCTGGGCCCACCATATGTTTACCAGCGGCACCCCCGACTGGTTGCGGATGTTCTTTATGGTCGCGACGATGGTGATCGCCGTGCCCACCGGGATTAAAGTCTTTAGTTGGGTGGCCACGGTTTGGGGCGGTAAGCTGCGACTGTGCACAGCCATGTTGTTTGCCATGGCTTTTGTCTCCATGTTTGTGATCGGGGGCCTGAGTGGGATCATGGTGGCGGCGGTGCCCTTTGACATTCACGTCCACGACACCTATTTTGTGGTTGCTCACCTGCACTACGTTTTATTTGGCGGCAGTGTGTTTGGGATTTATGCCGGACTCTATCACTGGTTTCCGAAGATGACTGGGCGGATGCTAAATGAAACCTGGGGCAAGGTTCACTTTGGCCTCAGCTTTGTTGGCTTTAACATGGCCTTTTTACCCATGCACGTCCTGGGGTTGCAGGGGATGAATCGCCGCATTGCTGAATACGATCCCAAGTTTGCCACCCTGAACTTAATATGTAGCATTGGGGCCTATATTCTGGCTGTTTCTACCTTGCCGTTTATTGTCAATGCGGTTTGGAGCTGGGTGGCGGGTCCTAAAGCCCCAGATAATCCCTGGGAAGGGTTGACCCTGGAGTGGATGACCACCTCCCCCCCGCCGGTGGAAAATTTTGAAACTGATCCAGTGCTGGCCACAGGCCCCTACGACTACGGCATGGGAAACCGGGCGACGGAAGTTTCTGTACCCTTCTCAGAAGCAGATGATCCGACCCTCTCTGCTGGTCCTAGTTCTTCTTTGCGGGCTGAGCCCGATCCAGCGGTGGCAGCCCACGCCGACGATCGTCAAGACCCGCCGCCCAACGCAGACTAACTTCAGACTCATTTCTCTGACCCTTTGTACAGACTTGGAGACCCATGCAAGGTTCAACCATTAACCAAGATCAAGCGGCGTTGAATTATGCCGCCCATCAGGAAAAAACTCACCATGCAGAGCATCCTGACCTGCGCCTGTTTGGGTTTATCATCTTTTTGATTTCCGAAACAATGCTATTTGTGGGCTTGTTTCTGGCTTATTTTGCCTATCGGGCGGTGGCCCCCAGTTGGCCCCCAGAAGGCACCCCTAAGCTGGAGCTACTGCTGCCGGGGATCAACACCTTGATTTTGCTCTCCAGTAGTTTTGTCATCCACAAAGCAGATGTGGCAGTCAAGCAGAGCAACCTGGCTGGGATGCGAACCTGGTTTCTGGCCACCATGGCCATGGGAGCGACATTTCTGGCCGGACAACTTTATGAGTATAGCCACTTAGAGTTTGGGCTGACCTCTAATCTGTTTGGCAGCACCTTTTATGTCTTGACTGGGTTCCACGGGCTGCACGTCTTGGCCGGACTAGTGCTAATGGCAATTGTGTTGTGGCGATCGCGCAAACCCGGTCACTACACCCCGCAAAAGCACTTTGGGGCTGAAGCTGCGGAGATTTATTGGCACTTTGTCGATGGCGTCTGGGTGGTGCTATTCACTATCCTCTACCTTTTCTAGTCGGATAACCACACCTGTTGGATCTTTTTGATTTGGAGTTATCAGCTTAAACTAAGGTGAACTAAATTTAGCACTCTACTTAAGAGAGTGCTAAATTTGGGTTGAGTAAGTCCTTGACTGGGGATTTAGCCCAGACTTGGCTTTGATTTGATCAAGACTTGAGAAGGAAACGAGGAAACTCCACATGGCCAAAAAAGTAGTATTTAATGAAGAGTCCCGTCGTTCTCTAGAGCGGGGGGTAAACGCTCTGGCAGATGCGGTTCGAATTACCCTCGGCCCTAGAGGGCGCAATGTGGTCCTAGAAAAGCAATATGGAGCCCCGCAAATTGTCAACGATGGGGTGACAATTGCCAAAGAAGTAGAGCTTGAAGACCCGCTAGAGAATGCGGGTGCCCAATTGATCCGCGAAGTTGCCTCTAAAACCAATGACGTTGCCGGAGATGGCACCACCACTGCCACGGTTTTAGCCCAGTCCCTGATTCGCGAAGGGTTAAAAAATGTCGTGGCTGGAGCCAACCCAGTGGGGGTCCGCCGGGGAATTGAAAAGACCGTTGCCCAGTTGGTAAAAGAGATTCAAGCCGTTGCCAAACCCGTTGAAGGCAGTGCGATCGCCCAGGTGGCGACCATTTCCTCTGGCAATGATGAGGAAGTTGGCCAGATGATTGCCCAGGCCATGGACAAAGTCGGCAAAGACGGAGTGATCACCGTTGAAGAGTCTAAATCTCTCTCCACGGAGCTAGAGGTGGTGGAGGGGATGCAGCTGGATCGCGGCTATATTTCTCCCTACTTTGTCACTGACAACGAGCGGATGGTGGCCGAATTTGAAGACATTCAGTTGCTGATTGCCGACAAAAAAATCAGTGCGATTCAAGATCTGGTGCCCGTCCTAGAAAAAATTGCCCGCGCCGGTAAACCGCTGCTGATCATCGCTGAGGATGTTGATGGTGAAGCCCTAGCCACCTTGGTGGTCAACAAGCTTAGAGGGGTCCTGAATGCGGTGGCAATTAAAGCCCCTGGATTTGGCGATCGCCGCAAAGCCCTGCTCGAAGATATTGCCGTTATCACTGGCGGACAGGTGATTTCAGAGGAAGTGGGACTCTCCTTAGATCGCGTTACCCCGGAAATGTTGGGCAATGCTAGTAAGGTGACTATTTCTAAAGACACCACCACGATTGTCTCCGGCAACCAGGCCTCCGCAGACGTGCAAAAACGGGTGGATCAAATTCGTCGGCAACTCGCAGAAACCGACTCTGAGTATGACAAAGAAAAGCTCCAGGAACGGATTGCCAAGCTAGCCGGCGGTGTAGCCGTAATCAAAGTGGGTGCGGCTACCGAAACCGAACTCAAAGATCGCAAGCTGCGGATTGAGGACGCCCTCAATGCCACCAAAGCAGCGGTAGAAGAAGGAATTGTTCCCGGTGGCGGGACCACTCTGCTTCACTTGAGCAAGAAAGTTGAGGAATTTAAGGCCAGCCTCAATGCTGAAGAAAAGCTAGGGGCAGAACTCGTCAGTGTAGCCTTAGAGGCTCCCCTACGCCAAATTGCCGACAATGCTGGGGCAGAAGGTGCTGTCGTGGTTGAGAAGGT
>JBGTDP010000345.1:0-7868 GCA_041748255.1 Thermosynechococcaceae cyanobacterium
TGAGCTGCTTTTCTGACGGAACTCTCACCCTTCTCGATGGCATTGACCACCCTCTCTCGCAAGTCCAAGGAATATGGCTTCATGGCTGACCTACTACTCTATAGCTTGATTGTCCTCTATTTGGCTACAAACCGCTGTATGTCGTAACCCTACGGCGGATTGCTATATTGGGCCTGCTTTTGCTGGCCCTATTTCTGTTCTGGGCAGCCAGGTTACTCCTGCTCCTGGCCTGGGCAGCCAGGTTGCTCCTACTTTCGGGTTCTAGGCGGCGTCCTAGTCGCCGCCAGCGCCAACCAACAACCTCGCCCAAAAGACCTGAATCTCTGCGCCGGGGGATAGCTCCTCCTGCTCCTAAAGTAGTTGAGCAACAGGAACAGAAACCGCAGACACAGCATCAAGACTCATTGCCTGCTGCTGCTAAGCCCCAAGCTAGCAAGGCTTCCAATTGTGAAGCAAAGATTCCGCTTAGGCTTCCTAGCCTAAACCATCTGCGGAATATTCGGGAGGGCGATCGCGTTCTCAATCGCCTCAGACTTGAAGCGGCTGTGTCTGAGGAAAAACTGCCGATAGTGATCGGGTCACTCCGTAGGGTTAGCCCCTATGTACTTGAAGAGTTGCTGCTAACTTGCTGCTCAGATCAGGGCTGGCAGATCGAGCGGAATTTTTGCTATTCCGGGGATGGGGGAGTAGATGGCCGGGTGGCGATCGCCGGGAAAGAGTACTTGATTCAGGCTAAGCGATATAAAAGTCACATAAACCCTGGGCATATCCTTGAGTTTTGCCAGGCCATTGAGAGGGAAGGGGCTGCCGGAGGCTTTTTCCTGCACACAGGCAAAACGGGCCCACTTTCAAAAGAGCATCTTCGGGATGTTCACGTGATCTTGATCAGCGGCCAGCGGTTAGTTGATTTTATTTTGGGTCGGCGGTTGAAAATCGTTGGGGTGACGATCTCTGTACCCCCTGATTGAGCTGCTGATGACTCGACTGGATTTGGTTACCAGTTTCATCAATGTGAAGCGTATTTCTTAACGGAGTCAACGATCTTTTGATGCCGGATCTCTGGGCTATCTTGCACTGATAGCAGGGTGACATCCTCGCGCTCAACAAGCTCTCTCACAATGTCTCGCATAGCCCGACCCTTGGCACTCTCAGTCTTGACCCAGGTGCGAACTTCTTCAATTGAGATGTCTTTGGCGCTGGTCATAGCATATTTCCTTCTTTGTCAAGGATATATATGTATAATGGCTCAGCATCGCAACTTTTGACTTCTAGATACAAAAAGTCTCCTTCGCAATAGACATCAACAAGCCTGAACCGCATCTGGCCGATGGATCGAACGGAATCCTGAAATACAATCCACTGACTCTCAGTTGGCATGTCCTAGTTTTCAATCCTCTACCTTCACCAGTTCAGATATTAAACACTCTGAATCACTGAGGACACTAATTGCTTGACGAATTCTTTCAATCTCTTCGCTGCCAATAGCGGGAAGAGTATCCCTCATCTTGAGCCTGGAAATACTGGTTGGATGAGACCCCAACTCCTCCGCAAGCTCCTTGTTCGTGAGCTTGCGATCAGCTAAAACTTGACGCAATTTCCAGGCGACTTGGCCCATTTGGGTTCTTTCTAGAACAGCACTCATAAGGGTATCACCTAAAACCGTAGTCGCTTTTAGTATAGCATTAAATGCTATTCACATAGATAATCATGCTTTATTATGTCCTAGCAACCCATGAGAAAAATAAATAGCAATACGTGTTTATTATATAGCGTTTAGTGTTCTAAATATAGCATTTGATGTTAATATAAAGGTATGACAAATCAATAACGCACCGGGAGCGAGGAACGGGGCAAACTGCTAAAGCCGCAGCCGCCGGGGATAGCCCGATGACCGAGTAAGTCTGAAAACTGCTCAAAACTTGCACAAATTAAAACAGAGAGAGCAGCTTAGCTTCCACGGCCTGATGCTCTCTCTGTTCACCCCATCAAAGAGGTAAAGCTATTATGACACTTGTTTTCAATCGTTCCGCTGCTTCCCGGTTACTGGGTTGCAAGCCTGAAGAGATTCTTAAGTTCGAGGTCTGGCAATCTGTAATCTTTGTTCACGTCAAGGGCCAGCGCCCGACATTCCTTAGTAAGATTCGCTTTTATTATGACTTTGCCAGCATCCGCAAACAAGGGGCCAAGCACTGCAAAATTGAAGCTCCCCTAGCTGGCTATCCCAAACAGTACAGCGTAATCAGTGAGGGGCTAGACAAGCGCTGGCATAACGTCTGGATGAGTCGAGCATACCAATCCTGTGACTGCTGTGACTTTGAGGAACAGAAGCGGCTCTGGGGCAAGGGGATGTGTAAGCATCAATACGCTGTACTTGATCATCTAGGCTGTAGCTCCATTGCAGAAGCGATCGCTAAAGGTGAGCAAGAATATCAAAAATTCCTAGATGTTGATTGGAGAGAATCAGCCCCTGTGGTCAAGGCCCCTATCATGGCTGTTACTTCTCAAGTGCCTAAAAAATACTGCCACGTTTCTGTTATCTAATTCACCTAAAACCCCGGCCTACCGGGGTTCTTTTATAACAAGTGAGGTTCTGCTAATGTACACTTTTGAAATTCAATATCTTCCCGGCTGTGAACTTTGTGGCTCTGATAAAAATTTGTTTCCTGATGAGTGCCACTGCGATAGATGCTTAGTAAGCTTCCTCCGAAGAGAGATTAAATCACTAGAAGGCAGTGAGTAACTTAGCGAAAAGTTTAGGGCGGGTCTGCTTAACAAGCACAAGACGAGATATCAGCAGATTATTGCCAGAAGTCCGGGCTGCCGCTAAGTGCTAAATGCCTTGATTTCAGTTATAGGCTCCTGATTGTCAGGAGCTTATTCCTTTTCTCACTCGCTCTTCTTGGTGGGATTAGGGTTCAGGAATTTTTAACTTTAACTACAAGTGATCGCTTAAAAACATAACCAAAGCCCTTACCCATGTCAGCTCTTTTTCATCATCTTAGTCCAGAAATAAACACCAAATACTAGACTAAATAGCTTGATAATAGCTACATAGTCTAGTATTCTAGTAAGTATAGAAGGCGTTAGAAAACACCTCTAAAAAAACAGAACTTTGACAACTGAATTGCTCAAGCGTAAAGGCTGAGAGACCACCGAGGCATAGTCCCTGACAAGGAAGGTGATTGAAGGTGGGAGGCAGGTCTTGAGAACAGCGACTCTTAAATAGGCCACTCTCTTAACGCCGCCCTGCGGGGCTGGAGAGAGGGCCAAACAAAAACCCTCCGCAGCAACGGAGGGCGTTAATTTATTTACCTGAAAGGATTCTACCAATGAAAACAGGAAAGACGCTTGTTGAAATGGCCCAAGAGCTGCAACGCCAGTCTGAAGCCAAGCAAGATTTCATCGCTGATACGCGGGTACTAGAGATGACCCCAGCCGGGGATCTAGTCCTAGAAAACGGAATCCGTCATGAGTTTCCGGTAACGGATCACGCTCACTCACAAATTGCTCAACGCCTGGACATCCCAGCTAAGTATTACCAGCGTATGCGCTCAGAAGCTCCTGAGCTGTTGGCCGCCAACGTTAATGAATGGTTCCAATCTCAGCCAGAACGCCGGATGATTCGCACCCTCGACGGTAATACACGGGCATTCCTAAGCGATCGCTACCGTCGCCTTGATCACTTCGATTTAGCTGAAGCGGTTCTCCCGGTTCTCTCAGAGATGGGCGAGGGCATCCAAATTGTATCGGCAGAGATGACTGAAAAGCGGATGTACATAAAGGCCATTAATCGCCGCCTAGAGCTTGAGGTTAGAAAGAACGATATGGTCCAGGCAGGAATCTGCATCACTAACTCTGAGGTGGGACTAGGCTCCCTGCGAGTCGAGCCGCTAATCTTTCGGCTAGTTTGCCTCAACGGGATGATTTCTCAGGACTACAGTACTAAGAAATATCACGTTGGCCGCGCTGCTGAAGATGGGGATGCCTTCGAGTTATACAGCGATCAGACGCTTAAAGCCGATGATCGAGCCTTCTTCCTCAAGGTTCAGGACACGGTAAGGGCTGCTGTTGATATCGCTAAGTTTTCGGCCATCGTTGACAAGATGAAAGAATCAACCGAGCGCAAAATCGAGGGCAACCCGGTTTCTGCGGTGGAAGTGCTTTCAAAGAAGTTCGGCTACTCGAACGATGAGAAAGCTGGGGTTCTGACCCACTTAATTCAGGGTGGCGACTTAACAGGCTACGGGATGCTTAACGCGATCACTCGTACCTCTCAAGACTTGGAAGATTACGACCGGGCGACTGAGTTAGAGCGTGATGGCTCCAAAATCATGAGCTTGCCTCAGTCTACCTGGAAGGCAATTGCAATGGCGAAATAGACAAGTAAAGGCCCTGGTTCTGCCGGGGCCTTCATCAAGCAATTAATCGAAGGAAACATAATGAAAACCGCCCGACCGCTCAAGGGCGATGGGGAGTGGCGTAAGCACCGCAACAAATTCCAGAAGCGTTACTACTGGAAGCGAGAACGCCAGGTTCACCGCAAAGCAGCTAAGCAACTGGCTAGCTGAAGTAATCGACCCCCCTAAGCTCACTCCCCGGCGAGAAAGCCGGGGAATTCATTTCATTTGGAGAATTTCATGCAAGTCATTCCAACTGAAAACAAAGCCGAGGCAACAGCCAAAGTTCATGGTTTATATTTGCCCAACGCCCATAACTGCATCCAGGCAGCAATTCATCAGCTCGGGCAGGGCAATACTGCCCTGGCAATCTCCTTTCTGAAAACCGCCCAAGGCTCATTGCAAAAAGCGCAAGGCTGAACAGCTAGTTTTATTGCCCCTGGGTTTCTAGGGGCTTACACAAATTCAACGCCAACAGAGGTGATCATGCATCCTTTGCATCAAATCCTTCTTACCCTTTTAGTCATCCCACTGGATCTATTTTTGGGCGTTGCTGAATGAAAGTATGAAGCGTTAGGGAATTGGTACATCCCAGAACTTGAGATAGTGTATCAGCAGTCGAATCGAGTGCTTGAGCATCTCCACCGATTTGGAATAACAAAGGGTTTTGCGATGCAGTCGTGCTAGATAGTGGCGCAGACGGGTATTCTCTCCCTCCACCCGTGTCATATAGGTCTTGCTGACAATCTGGTCACCCTCAGGAATAAAACCTGGGTAAACAGACCAACCATCTGTCACATAGAAGTAACATTGCCATGCTTCAACAATTGCCCATAGAGGCCTAAAGGTCTCAGCACTATGGTTGCCCAACACCCATCCCAAAATGCCTGCACTAAAGTGGTCTACTGCTGTCCACAGCCAGATTTTGTTTTTTTAGAGCCGACAAACGTTTCCAACTCATCAAGTTCACCTACCTCTGGAATTGTCTGGGGCTCATAGGCGTCGGGCAAGCGTTCACCTACTTGCTTAACCCAAGTAATCACTGTCGTGTGATGTACCCCTGTGACGCGTTCGATGCCTCGAAAACCCATGCCATTGACATACATTTTTAGGCAGCTGTGTTTAACTTGATCACTGTAGCCTTTGGTGGTCTCATAGCAGTCAATGAATTGGCGGCCACAAGCGACACAAATGTGGTTCTGTTTCCCTTTGTTCTTGCCATTCTTGCGAATGTGAGTTGAGTGACACTCAGGGCAGTGCATAGAGATTAGCCTCAGTTCATATCCTAATTATGCAACGCCTGATTTCGGGGAGAAAGTGCCGCCACCTAAAGAGGTTGGGCGCTGCCATTGGGTTCAAGCCAAAGAAAAATTTGCTCTCCAATGATACTCCCAGTTCCTATTTTTGCGACGGAACCATGGTAACTTGGTTAACGGATTTTCCGGATTGATGGACTATCCTGACGGCCTCAGCTTTCTGCTCGGCTGTAAACGTCCTGTGGGGTTTTTGTGTCATGTGAACATTCTCCTTGGTTATCGACTCTTCGGGAATGTCCACTTTTTCGAGGTAATATCAATCAAGACTTAGCGAAAGTAATTGAAGATGCCTTCAGTACGGTATCGCTCAATGACCTTTATGGGTGGTTCACCCACTGCTGCTACTGTACCTCAGTAGACTAGGAAGTGCTCTATCCCACTGTCGCCTAATAAATGAATAACAGAACTGCAAATAGCCCTAGATCCTTTGAATTCAGCCTACCTTACATTGCGGTAGAAGGCAATTCTGGTATCGGTAAGACAACTACTGCAAGCACATTGGCACGCCGTTTTAATGCCCCTTGGTTTCCCGAATACTACGATTATATTAATTGGGATATTGGAGAGATACTACCCTTGTTCCCCCCGATCAGTAAAGAAGAGGTATGTCGTTCCAACATGCTATGGACTGAACTCGATATTCGGCGTGAAATAGCTCGAAGGAACCGACAATTTAAATTTTCTACTTTTCAGATTGTGGATACAACACTTCTCTCTGTAATTGGATATGAAATATGCAAAGCGAAATTTGGATTTCCGGAAGGAATCGCAGAGTTATCCTGTAATTATCTACAACTCATTAGGAGCGGTGTACTACAAGAGCCCTCAGCGTGGATTTTCCTTACTGCGCCACCTATTGTAATTTCCGAACGCATTGATGCACGGGGTGGTTCTCGACCTTTTATGAAGTTACTTTCCACCATGGATTATATAGACAAAGTGAGACATTGGTTTGCATGTCATTTTCTTGCAGAAGGCGATTATATTATGATTGATAATGGGAGTTGTTCTTTGAACGCTTCTGTAGAAGCAGCTTGTGATTTTATAACAAAAAGCAAATTGAACTCTGGCACATTCACTGGCCTCCATGATTTCTTAACAGCTTTGTATAACAATACAGAAACTCTTAGCGCACTACTCAACTTATGAAGTAACTCTTTAAGAGCTAATAGAGGTGTTGGGAAATAAGGGACAAGTAAAGCAATACTGCTGGATGGATGAATTTCTCTTAAGCAGCTACCAGGTAGAAATTCCATAATCCTGCTGCTGAGAGCATCAAATGGTCATCAAAGTCTTTCGTTCGATTGCGATAGACTTGGCTGACGACGCTATAGCGCTTAACAAAGAGCAAACGCATTTTCACAGAGAACGCGCGATTGTCGTCTAATAAACGGGTAATGATACAGCGTTTTTCATCTAGGTAGGGGACAATAGTGCTGTCCAGATTCCGGTCAGCCATGAAACCCTTATCAATGGACCTACGAGAGCGCATTGTCAACGCACTCGGAAAGGGTGACAGCTCTATCCGAAAAATAGCCCAGCGTTTTGCCGTCAGCAAAAACACTGTCGAGCGACTAATTAACCAAAAGCGTACCCAGGGCCACCTAGTTCCTCGCAAGCAAGGTGGAACGATGGTTAGCCCCGTGATGCAATACAAAGACCAGTTAGTGGCTATCTTTGAGCAGCATCCTGATGCCACCTTGGCAGAATACTGTGAGCTACTATTTGATGAGACTGGACTTTGGGTGAGCCAAAGCACCATGTGTCGGACCTTTCAGAGACTAAACTTACCGCGTAAAAAAAGACGCTTCGCCCCAGCCAAGCTAGAAGTGAACGCGTCCAACTTCTCAGACAAGCCTATTGGCAACAGGTCACAGCAGTCAGTCTCGAAGATTTAGTGTTTCTCGATGAGATGGGGGTGCTGCTGTGATTAATGAGAACCCATGCCCGTGCTGCCCCTGGGATGCGTGCTTATGAGTTCAAACCCTTTTATCGAGGAAGCAAGGTGAGCGTTATCGGCGCGGTTAGTGTTTCAAAGGTATTGGCTGTGATGACGATGGATGGCTCAATGGATGCGGCAGCTTTTGAAGTCTATGTATCTGAGTGTCTGGTGCCTGAGCTATGGCCAGGGGCTGTCGTGGTGATGGACAACTTG
>JBGTDP010000346.1:0-7865 GCA_041748255.1 Thermosynechococcaceae cyanobacterium
ACACTGGATTGTGGTCGAGGCCAGCGAAACTGGCGAACTGCTCGCCTTAGCAGATTTGCCCTATCGCCTGGGGATTGATCCGCGCTCAGTGCGCAATCCCTCAGCTTCAGAAACCAATCAGAATCCCTACTGTCCCCAGGGCTACACCTACACCTTTGCCATGGAGGCCACAGCCACCCCCATGGCCCCCAAAATGCCAGGATTCTATCCCCAATATGCTCCCTACTACAGCTTTGAAAAGTCCCAGTTTAATCTGCCCCTGGTGTTTACCTACCGCCGGATTAAAAGTGTAGACCCCAATGCTGGGGACAAAACGATTAATCCAGGGGATATCTCGATGCAAAACTGGACCTGGGGCAACGACTACCGCCCCGGCACTTCTCTAGATAACTGGATTTATACCCGCGAGCAACTGCTTCAAACGGGGCAACTGGCCCCTGGGGGTTGGCAGGGAGGGCTGCGGGTGGAGAGTTTACGCGGAGCTGAGGAACTGGCTCAGGGTTACTTCTATTGGCTGATGGCTGGAACCACTGATTCCAAGCTGGGGCCAGGGGTTAAGAAACCCTATTTCCGACTGCGCTATCTTCAAGGCTTAAATTCTCCCATGGGCACCCGCCATGGGCTCTCGAAGTATCCCTACGTTCGGGAAGGGCGGCGGCTGATTGCCCGCAGCGCCTGGGGCTATCCAGAAGGATTTAAAGTGAACGAGACAGATGTTTCTCGTCAGGACTTCCTGCAACAGCCTTTCTACCAGAAAGCCCTCACCCCTGAAGCCTATCGGGATCTGCAGGCAGCGCTAGCCGGTCGGCAGGCGATCGCGGTAATCCAAGGCGATTTTGAGCCCAATAATTTTCCCCAGCGGACGCGATCGCGGATTTACTCTGACAGTGTGGGAATTGGCAATTACAATATTGACTTTCATCCCTGTATGGCCTTGAGCCCTCCGGAAACACCGGGCAACTATGAGCAACCAGGGGAGCGTCAGGCAGCCGCCCAAACCTACCCGTTTCAAATTCCCCTACGGGCAATGATTCCACCGCGAATTGATAATTTACTGGTCACCGGCAAAAGTATGGCCACCACCCACATCAGTGCAGCGGCTTACCGGGTTCATTCCTTTGAGTGGTCTGCCGGGGCAGCCGCAGGAACCACGGCTGATTTTGTCTTGGGCCGGGGGTTGTGGCCCTACCAACTGACCCAGAATTTACCGCGACCGAATTCGCAGCTAGAAGCCCTGCAAAAACGCCTTAATGCCCAGGACAATCCCACCGCTTTTCCGGGAACTTCAATCTTTAATCAAGACTGGCAGGATTGGAAATAAACCAGGGAGCGGGAAGGCAAGCTAGACTGAAACTTAGTCGGCTGCTTGCCTGGGGTAACTTCCGGGCAAGACTTTTTAGGTGAAAACTAATGGCACTGCCCATCGTCGCAATTGTTGGTCGCCCGAATGTGGGCAAGTCTGCCCTGGTGAATCGCCTCAGTGGAGAGAGGATAGCGATTGTTCACGACGAACCAGGGGTCACCCGCGATCGCACCTATCAAGAAGCGTTTTGGCAAGACCGGGAGTTTCAAGTCGTAGACACTGGCGGCTTGGTGTTTGACGATGACACCGAGTTTTTGCCCTTAATTCGGCAGCAGGTTATGGCTGCCCTGGCCGAAGCCAGTGTGGTGATTTTCATGGTAGATGGTCAAGCCGGACCCACCCCTGCCGATGCCGAGATCGCCCAGTGGTTCAGGCAACACCCGCTGCCAGTAATTTTAGCGGTGAATAAATGTGAGTCCCCCGACCAGGGCCTGACCCAGGCCGCCCAATTTTGGGAACTGGGGCTGGGGGAACCCTTCCCGATTTCTGGGATTCACGGCAATGGCACCGGGGAGTTGCTCGATCTGATGATCACCCACCTGCCCCCGGCCTCAGAGGTAACCGCCGAGACCGCAGTTAACGTTGCGATTGTTGGCCGACCGAATGTCGGTAAGTCCAGTCTTTTAAATGCCTTTGTCGGCGAAGCCCGCTCCATTGTCAGTCCGATTTCTGGGACCACCCGCGATGCGATCGATATGACGGTGGAACGCGGGGAACAGACCTATCGCTTCATTGACACCGCCGGCATCCGCAAGAAGAAAAATGTAGACTTCGGACCGGAGTTTTTTGGCATCAACCGGGCCTTTAAGGCGATCCGGCGGGCAGAGGTGGTTTTGCTGATCCTGGACGCGGTGGATGGCGCTTCTGAGCAGGACCAGAAGCTGGCCGGACGCATTGCTGATCAGGGCCGTGCCTGCGTGGTTGTGATCAACAAGTGGGATGTGATTGAAAAAGATTCCTACACAATTTATGAATATCAAGCCCATCTTAAGCAGCGGCTGAACTTTCTAGACTGGGCAGAAACCATCTTCGTTAGTGCGCTGAGCGGCCAACGGGTTGAAAACATTCTGGCACTGGTAGATTCTGCCGCTCAACAGTATCAACGGCGAGTTTCAACCTCGGTAATCAACGAGGTCCTAGAAGAAGCCGTTAGTTGGCACTCGCCCCCGGCAACCCGCCAAGGGCGACAGGGTAAAGTCTATTACGGCACCCAGGTCAGCACGCAGCCACCGACGATCGCTTTGTTTGTCAATCATCCTCAACTGTTTCCAGAAAACTACCGCCGCTATATTGAGCGTCAGTTTCGACAGGGGTTAGGCTTTGCCGGGACACCGATTCGGATTTTGTGGCGGGGCAAGAAGCCCCGGGAAGTTGCAGACGGACGGGGCACCCCCAACCGGGCGACACGGGTTTAGGTTTAGAAATTTCCTTCCACCAGAACTCGATCAAATGCTTTAATTGCTATTTCTCAGCCGTGGCAATGATTTGGTTTGCAGCCTCAACTAGGCCGCTGGCAATGACTTCTGGCTGTGGATAAACAGTTAAGTAATCTTCTGTCTGGGCTACAAAAGCAGTTCTTAAACCCGCACAGGCAGCCCCGGCAATATCCCAGGCGTGGGCAGCAACCATCCAGATCTCCTCTGCAGCCTCCTGCTTTGGCAGAGCATAGACATCTGGGTGCGGCTTTGTCTTCTGAATTTCATCACAGGAGAAAATCCTGGCAAAGTACTCACGGGCATTGGCCTGCCCTAGCAGTTGATCGGTCGCCTCCTGACTACCGTTAGTGAGGGCAACTAACTGCCAGCCCGCTGCCGTTAAAATCTTAAAAGTTTCTAGTGCCCCCGGTTGTAGTTCCAGTTGCGTAAAGCTTTTGACCACCTGGGCTTGCTGCTGGTCTTCTACTTCAATCCCCAAAACCTTGAGGGTCCGGGGCAGTTCTGCGGCTAGAATTTCCTTAAGCGGAGAGTAACTGCCTGCATAGGAGAGGGCGAAGGCGTCCCGCAGCGTTTGAGCAAACCACAGTTGCAAGGCTGCCGGTGGAGCCCCCAGGGCCACAAGCTGCTGCCGGGGCTTTTCCAGGCTGAAGCAAGTTCCAATCATGTCAAAGGCAACTGTTTTTTGGGACTTCACTGCAGACATTCAGGTAAAGAGGATTTAAGACTTCATTCGCGCTGGCAGGGTTGGCACCTTCACTGGTAAAGGCTTCAACAAGGGGCGAACCCCGGCAGTAATCGCCTGGGCCATCTGGATCAGGGGCTGACCGCGATGCTCATGCACAAAGATCAAAGGCAGCAGCGCTGCTAGCCTTAAGACGCTAGAAAGGGCAAACATTCCCGGCAACCCGCCATAATCGGCCAGTTGGGCTAAACTGCCCCCCAGGAGCGTACCGCAAGCTCCACAGCCACCGGCCACCGCCGCTGCGATCGCAAAGAAGGTGGCATGATTTTTAACCGGGGCGATCGCCATCTGGATATTGTTACTGCCTAGCTCAATCGCCGGCCAAGTGCTGCCCATAAAAATGTGCAACAGGGGTAACCAGAGCCACAGAGACAGCGCATCAGTCCCAATCCCTAACCAAAATAGTGGCGTGACTGCGACTAAAATTCCCACCAAGATTAACAGTGGCCGATTACCGCTCCGGTCAGAGAGTCTGCCCCAGAAAATCAGCATCAGCAGGTTTGTGCCAGCGGTGAGGCTGTTATAAAGGGTTACCCAGCGCACATCCAGCCCCAGGTTATCCAGCAAATAAATATTAAAGAAGGGAGAACTTAAATTAATCGCAAAGGCCCAGAAGCCAAAGTAAATCAGGAAGTTAATCAGGTTGGGATCTTGCCAGATACGGGCTGCCAATTTTGCTGGAGGCGTTGCGGTTGCTTCCCCGCCTTCAGCCGCTGCTAGCTGCTGTTTTGCCCTCGGCAAGGCTGCTGCTTGGGCTTGAGGATTGACATCTTTCATCCAATACTGAAAGCCAATGCTTAACAATCCAGCCAGGGTTCCCAGCAGTAGAATCATCCCATAGCCTTGAAGGGTTCCCCCCGGCCAGGCCGATATACCCCAAGCTGCCAAAGGCACACTCACTAAGGTACATAAACTAACGGCACTGTTGCGAATCCCAAAGTAACGTCCTCGCAGGCGTGCAGGCACCAGGGTTGTCATCCAACTAAACCAGGAGGCACTTCCCAAGGCAGCCAAGATATTGGAAACCAAAACAATCCCAAAGGTCCACTGAATCAGGGTATGGGAGCTCACCTGCTGTCCGGCCACTAAAATTCCCAGGACCAGGAACAACCACAGCAGTCGAGAAGGAATGTACACCACCAAACCAAACCAGTGTCGACTAGTGGTCTGATTGGCCAGATAAGCCCCCAAGGGTTGGATCAGATTCACCAGCATCGGAATCGCCATCACCATCCCAATCTGCACCGTGCTGGCCTTGAGTTCCACCAGGAAACTACTCAGAAGCACCCCCCCGGCAATATTGGCAAAAATTGCTGCAAAAACCCCATCCCAAGTTGATGCTTGCAAACTAGAGCGAGTTGTCTTTGGCCCTGATGATTGAGGGGCGGTTAACCCTGGGTCTGAGTCTGCTGGAGCCAAGATTGGGACATTTTGCTCTGGCTCATCCCCTGAAACTCCTACCGCTTCAGGGGTATTTGTCTTCAGGTCAGTCCCTGCCCGAACGGCTGTCTTGACTGGAGAGATTAGCTTCTCCTCCAGATCCCTTGATGCCTCAACCTTAAGAGATTTAGTGCTAATCAAAGTTTTATAAAGAACTGAAACGAAAAGTAATGCTAACTAGCCTACCGAAAAATAGCTTAGGGGGCTACAGTCCTCAGGAGAAAAATTGAGCTTCAGCTTTCGTGGATGGTGAAGCCACAGATCAAGGGATTAACTCAGCGATCGCAATCTCAAAGTTAGCCGTGACCAGCTGCACATCCTCTAAGTCTTCCAGGACCTCAATTAGGATCAGCAGCGATCGCTCCTGATCCACATCTGTGATCTCCAGGGTATTACTGGGAATCCACCGCAGTTCCGTTTCACTGATGAAATATCCAGCAGCGGTCAAGCTGCGACTAAGGCGCTCTAGATCTGTCCCTTGGGTATAGACCTCAATGGTTTGATCCTCCAGAACCTCGTAGGACTCGGCCCCCGTCTCTAACAAAACTTCCAGGAGTGCCGCTTCTGAAATTGGATCACTCAGGGTGACCACCCCAGTTTGCTCAAACATCCAGCTTACGCAGCCGGTTTCCCCTAGATTGCCACCGTATTTGTTAAAGGCTCCCCTCAGATCGGCAGCGGTTCGATTGCGGTTATCGGTCAAGGCTTCAATCAGCACGGCTACACCACCGGGACCATAACCTTCGTAGCGAATTGCTTCTAGGGCTGCTTCATCTGCTCCCAGGTTGCCCGCACCTTTGGCGATCGCCCGATCAATATTTTCATTGGGAATGCCAGCCGCCTTAGCCTTTTCAATCGCGGTTCGTAGCTGAAAGTTGGCCTCTGGATCAGGCAACCCGCTGCGAGCCGCAACAATGATTTCTCGGGAGAGTTTGGCAAAAACCTTGCCCTTTTGAGCATCTACTCTTGCCTTTTGACGTTTGATATTGGCCCATTTACTGTGTCCTGCCATCGCTCCCCAACATCCTGAAGGTTCAAATCATTGCGGTAATGTTTTGCCAGTTATCTACTCGCCGTAGACGGTCACCATGACTTGCCGGTGGCGGGGTTTGTTGTCGCAGTCCAGGTGAAAAATCTGCTGCCAGGTCCCCAACACCAAAGCGCCATTTTTAACCGGGACTGTGAGCGCTGGACCTAGCCAGGTGGCCTGTAAATGAGAATGACCGTTCCCGTCGTGCTAGGTTTGTTCGTGACCGTAGTCTTGACTAGGGGGAATCAGCTTGTTGAGGATCTCAGGTAAATCCCGTTGCAACCCTGGTTCAAATTCAATCGCCCCGATTGCTCCGGTGCTGCCCAAGTTAAAAACGTGGGCCATCCCGATCTGGATGCCAGAGTTTTCTACGACTTGATTAACTTGATCGGTGAGGTCATGCATATCACCATTACCTTTGGTAGAAAGACTAATTTGCTCTTGATGAACCATTGTTTTAAAATTTCTGCCACCTGAAATATCCTAGCGAAGGCTACCCGGATGTACCCAGCGGCGCTTGAGCATAGAAAATTTTCTTTGCTCTAAATCTGGCAGGGTGACACTTTAAAAAGTGTCACTGGATACGTTTGAGTCTGGGGCTGAGAAACAGTAAATTTAAACCAGTGGGGAGTATTTGCAACAAAAAAGCTCTTGGGGACGGAACAGGGTAAGTCTCCAGGAGCTTTTTTAATGAGTTTTTTAGGCAAGTTTTAATTAAGCGACTGCAAGCAGGGGTGCAGCGGCGCAATGTTGGCAACGGAGATCGCCCTAAAGCTGTATTGCTAAAAATGGCTAACCAATAGCACCAGGGTGGCAACTGACACAGCAAACGTAGCCAAAAGTCCGGCGACCATTCCTGAAAACATAATTACTAACTCCTATAGGGATTTTTGCAGCTTAAGATTTTTGGAATCAGGAAAAAACGACTCTTAAAGAGAGCCGCCTCTTGATCCAAAAGTTACGATTCAAGTGGACAAGGTAAACCAGGCAATGTTATTGAACCTACTGCGCCTGACAAACCGGTAAAGCAACACTAGAGACAATGTTTATGTAGATGCATTGTGGCGAAATAAAGGTCGTATAGCAATGGGGAGATTCCCCCAAGTTTATACCCAAATTTTCGGCCAAAGCGTGATTGCCTAACCCTGGGAAGAACCGAGACTCATTTTAAGTTGTTGGGAAAGGTTCGTTGCTGCCACTGAATCTGCTCCGCAAAACCATTTTCTTTTTAGAAATAATTATCTATACAATTCAAAATTTTATGAGTTGATGCTCAGCCAAACTAAACTTATCAAAATTTATATTAATTAATCCAGTGATTGGGTGATTATTTGTATAGAAATTCAGCATAATTACGGCTAAGCCCAAATCCCATATCTAAAGCTTAAAGCTTCTGATTTCAAACAACTTCAAAATCCCAAGTTAGTGGGTCGATAAACTAGCAATCATCTAATTTCTTTAACAATTGGATAGAATTACTTATCCATATTCTCAATTTTTTTAGTTTTTCCTACAGGAATGGGGGTCAAAAAATGTTAGCTGATATTATCAACATAACTTTACCAGTGGTTGTCAAAGAGATAGAGATAGTCCTTGATGGCTATCCTCATCATCCCTATCAACAGGCGTTTGCGACGCCACACTTGCGGCAAAAGCTGATCACCTACGTTTTAAGTCAGGTGCCTGCCCATTACCGAGTCTATGAATCTAGCTCAGTCTACGGCGGGTTTGAAGGTCTCTCTTTAGAAGAACATCTCCAGGTAGAAGTTTTGATCCGCCAGGGAATCCAGCATATTCTTTGCGATAATGCCCAGTGGGCTAGCCGTCACATCCCTGAAGCAGTCAGTGTCGGGG
>JBGTDP010000347.1:0-4456 GCA_041748255.1 Thermosynechococcaceae cyanobacterium
ATGCTCCGCAGTACTGCCAAGCGCGATACCTTTGCCTGGAAGCGGGGTGACACCACTGCCAGCCCCGATCAACTGATGCAATTAAACGGGATTACGCCAGAAGCATTGAGCCAAAGAGCTTTGCAACTGCTTCAGTAAGCGGATAATCTGCTGGGGTGCGATTTTACCTGGGGTGATCTGCTCCAGGTAAAATTTTGGTATTGCTTAACTATGATGAAATACAGATGAAATTCAATGGTTCGCTTGCGGTCGAGGAATAGCAAGGGCTGAAAATGGCAAAGTTTTATCCCCAACTCACAGACCCACTGATTACTTTTATTGCCCAGCAACAGATTTTTTTCACTGCTTCTGCCCCTAATCAAGGGCGGATTAATCTTTCTCCTAAGGGAATTGATACCTTCCGCTACTTGAACTCCCAATCAGTAGCCTATTTAGATCTAACTGGGAGTGGCAATGAAACCAGCGCGCATCTGGAGGAAAATGGGCGGCTAACGATTATGTTTTGTAGCTTTACAGCCCAACCCTTGATTCTGCGCTTGTATGGCCAGGGAAGTATGATTCGCCCCCGAGATCCGGCCTGGGTTGATCTCTATGGACAATTTGATCCGATGCCTGGAACCCGGCAGATTATCAAGCTGGCGATTGAGTCAGTGCAAACTTCTTGTGGCTATGGGGTTCCCTGCTATGACTATCAAGGGGAGCGGGGCACGTTAATTAACTGGGCCAAAGCAAAGGGAGAATCAGGCATTCATCATTACTGGCAGCAAAAAAATCAGGTGAGTATTGATGGGCTGCCAACGGGATTGCTCAGAGATGCTGTGGATGAATAATTCAAAATTGCTTGATCTAAGCCTGGTTAAACGTTGTTTTTTGACCTAAAGGCTCAGCGTCCTTCAAGATTAAAGAGGAATTGACTCTGGTCCCCACTGATTGAAATGAGGTAGGTATGACTGATCAGCCCAAAATTATTGTTTTAGATGATGATCCAACCGGGTCACAAACGGTCCACAGTTGCTTGTTGCTGACTCGCTGGGATGTAGAGACCCTGCGGCTAGGGCTATCAGATAGCTCACCGATTTTCTTTATCTTAACCAACACCAGAGCCCTACCTCCAGACCAGGCAGCCGCCGTGACCCGCCAAGTCTGCCAAAACCTTAATAAAGCGATCGCTGCGGAAGGGGTAGAGGATTTCTTGGTGGTCAGCCGCTCGGACTCAACCCTACGGGGACATTACCCAATTGAAACCGATGCGATCGCGGAAGCCTTAGGCCCTTTTGATGCTCATTTTCTGGTCCCAGCATTTTTTGAAGGGGGGCGGATCACCCGCGACAGCATCCATTATCTCCGTATCAACGGGGTTGAAACCCCAGTTCATCAAACCGAGTTTGCCCGTGACTCCGTGTTTGGTTATCACCACAGCTATTTACCGGACTACGTCGCCGAAAAGACGCAAGGAGCGATTCCAGCAGAAGCTGTTGAGCGATTTTTATTGGCCGATATTCGCGCCGGCAGTTTAGACCGACTAATGCACCTGTCGAATAATCAATGTGTTGCCGTCGATGCTGAAACCCAAGCCGATCTTGATCAGTTTGCCGCCGATGTCTTGGCAGCCGCAGCCCAAGGGAAGCGATTTCTATTTCGCAGTGCAGCCAGTATTCTCACCGCCCTGGCAAAACTTCCGCCTCAACCCGTTGCGGCGGAAGCCATGGGGCAGTATGTCCGCAGTCACGACCCCGGTGCTGTGATTATTGGCTCCCACGTTAAAAAGACCACTGAGCAGCTTGAGGCATTACTCAAACAGCCAGAAGTCAGGGGGATTGAGGTCAAGATTGCCGAGCTAAAAGCTGATGATCCTGATACCCATGGGGCCCTTTTAGCTCAAACTGTTCAGGGGGTTGAGCAAGCCTTTGAGCAGGGCAAAACCCCAGTTGTCTACACCAGTCGTCAAGAACTACAGTTTCCCGACACCCAAACCCGATTGCAGTTTGGGGCAGCGGTCTCAGCTCTGCTGATGGATGTGGTGCAGCGCTTACCTACTAAACTAAGCTACTTAATTAGCAAAGGGGGAATTACCTCCAACGATGTCTTGAGCCTTGGCCTAGGATTGCAATCGGCAAGGCTGCTGGGCCAGATTTTGCCTGGCTGCTCTGTGGTCTGCACCCCCGCCGACCATCCTCAGTTCCCCAAGCTACCCGTGGTGCTATTTCCGGGCAATGTCGGAGAGACGGATGCCCTGGTGACCACCTTTCACCGTCTCAGTCGCCCGGAATGACCGCTGCTGGGCAGGGGATAAGGTGGTGCCAAGGGATTACCTGGTTTTTGCTTAGACAGCTGCTGCGGTTGCAGTTCCCCCAGATAAAGACAATGTCACCAGCAAACCTAGCTGCCTGGTTGGCGCAGTCTGATCCGAATAAACCCCTATTACTGGATGTTCGCACTGAAGCAGAATATGCCGTTAGCCACCTGCCGGGGGCAGTTCAGATTAATCCAACGACGCAGGATTTTAATCACCTGGGGGCGATCGCCCCGGAAACCTTGATTGTCACCTATTGTTCAGTGGGCTACCGTTCAGCAGCCTTGGCAAAGCACCTTCAACAGGCTGGCTATCAGAATGTGGTCAATCTGGAGGGATCAATCTTTCGCTGGGCGAATGAACACCGACTGGTTGTTCGACAGGGACGACCCGTGCGGCAGGTCCATCCCTACAATCGGGTTTGGGGATGGTTGCTGGATCGGGGTTTGTCTGCCCTTCACCCAGACTAAACCCTTAGCCGCACCAGATTAACCGACCCAAGCCGCTAATGACTTTCTGTCATCAAACCTTAACTTTTTAAGTTTTTAGATGGTTCTCCCCAGAAAATAAAGATTTCCCCAGGGATTTCCCCAGCTTTCCCTAAGATTTCCCCAGGGACCCCTAAGTTCTCCACAGGTTGGGAAAACTTTTCCACAGGCAGGAACGACTGGATCAGTCTTTGGAGTCTTTTTGGGGAATTCCGCCACAGATGGCTATTCCCCAGCCTTCTATGAACAGATGTAACGCAAACTAGCCTCAACCCCTCATTCCTGCGTAAATATTTTTTCTAAGCTTGGCAAAAATTGCCCCTAACAAGGATTGACAACCCCACCCCTGCCTAGCCACAATGATGCGACCTGCTCATAAAGCACTCCGGTTCAAATCAATCCAGTCAAGGCTTTAAGCGTTGTCTTGGGAAGGTCGTTCAAGGGGGGTGCTAGCTTCTGCTGCCTGGGGATAGGCAGATAACCACTGTTTTAATCAATTTGTAATCAAGGATTAAGTTCTCATGAACGCAACCATCAGCATTCTGGCTGAGATTCCAGAAGCACTGCATGAAACCCTCAAGGGGTATCTAGAGACCCATCCCGATTGGGACCAGGATCGGGTTTTTGCGGCTGCATTATCGTTGTTTTTGCTGCAAAATGGGGAGTGCGATCGCCGTGCTGCGCGGGTTTATCTAGATACCCTGTTTAAGCGCTCTTTGCAAAATTAGGCTGCTTGAGGGGGGATAATGTCTTTAACTGGGGCGAATCAGCAAAGGCTACCAACGCTGTTGCCGGCTTAGACTCAAACATTAGCTTTAAGGCAACCATTTCACCGCTGGGGGAGTCGATTAATCTTCTGCAAACGCGGTATCCATGAAATCAGTAAAATCCCCCCTTCAACTTTCCCTTGCAGCCAGACCCACTCGATTGCGAATGGTTGCTTCTATCCTGGGACTGTTGATGCTTTGCTGGCTGGCATTCTTCTGGCATCTAGGAAGCATTGGCTTGGTTGATGAGACCGAACCGCTGTTTGCCGAAGCATCCCGCCAAATGCTGCACACCGGAGACTGGATCACCCCCTATTTCAATGGCAAAACTCATTTTGATAAGCCGCCTTTAATTTACTGGTTACAGGCGATCGCCTATCAGAGTCTGGGGGTAAGTGCCTGGGCAATTCGTCTGCCCTCAGCCTTGTTAGGGCTAGCCCTAACAAGTTTTTGTTTTTACACCCTGCTGCGGTTTGGTGCCCCAATTCCCTTCTCCTTTTCTGTTCTACAGGAAAGTTCCAACTGGCAATCCCAGCGATTTTGGACCTGTGCCTGGATTGGCGCTGCGATCGCAGCCTTGAATCTAGAAACAATCCTCTGGGCCCACTTGGGGACAACAGACTCTTTGCTCAACGCCTGCATGGGGGGGCGCTGCCGGCTTTTTTTGGGGGATATGTCCAGCCTCCAACTTATGCGGGTAACTCGTTTTGAGTGACTTTGAGCCATTGCCTGGTGGTCCTCTACTGATTTCGGCCCTAGAGCCGCCCCCTACCTCCGCGGGCAGACCTTCCCAGGGGTCAGATCTATGGCTTTCTTTGGTGATCCCGACCTATAACGAGGCAGAAAATATTGCCGAACTGATCCGGCGCTTGAGCCGATGCCTAGAAACCATCTTGCCGGGGGACTAT
>JBGTDP010000348.1:0-5954 GCA_041748255.1 Thermosynechococcaceae cyanobacterium
CTAAAGCCGAGGGCATAATAACCCCCATCTTCTGAAGGGCCAATTACAACCTCGTGGTTCTGGAGTGCTTCTAGGGCGGTCTGGAGGATGGTCACTGGCAAATCAGGACTGTCACTGCCAATCACAAGCACGCGCTCAAACCCTAGTTTAAAAGCGCTTTCAAAGGCATTGTGCAACCGTTCTCCCAGGTCTTGACCTAACTGCGGCTGATAGTGGTGTTTGCCCAGCCAGGTCTTAACTTGGGTTGCCGCTGCCTCAGGGGTAAAAAAAATAATTACCTCAGAGGATAAATTGCCTAAACAAGCCAGCAGATCTAAGCCAAAGTTTTCATAAAGTCGGGTGGCATGGGTCTGCCCAATTGACTTTGCCAAGCGCGATTTTACCTGACCTGGTTGCGGGGCCTTTACAAAAAGTAAGATACAGGAGTTACTCAGTGAAGACATGGGCTGAATGTGTTGATCGGCGTCGGTTGAAATTAAGGTAGATTATGCAACTTGCCCCCCTGTTTCCGTTGCTACATCAGATTCTAAAGCCAGCCTTTCCCGGCTGCCTGTGGGCTGGCGATCAGCAGCGATCAGAAATTGCCCTGACGTTTGATGATGGCCCTCACCCCCAGCACACCCCTGCCCTTTTGGAGGTGCTTGATCACTACAACATCCCGGCTAGCTTTTTTTGGCTGGGAGCCTGTGTGCAGCGATCGCCAGCGGTAGCCCGTTTAGTCTATGAGCAGGGCCACTGGATTGGTCTGCACGGCTATGATCACCAGTCATTTCCGACATTGTCACCGACCAACCTTAAACAGAGCTTAGAAAAAACCCAGACAGCGATCGCCAGGGCCTGCAATCTGCCCCCGCATCTAGTTCGGGATGTGCGCCCCCCCAACGGCTTCTTTACCCCTCAAATCCTTCAGCTGCTTAACCAATGGGGCTATCGTTCGGTGATGTGGAGTGTTGTCCCGGAAGATTGGGTTTCCCCCGGTGTTTCAGTGGTCTGCCAGCGGGTTCTTACCCAAACAGTCAATGGCTCAATTATTGTCCTCCACGATGGTTACTCTGGCGGAGAAGATGTTGCCGCTGCTGTCGCCCGCATCATCCCGGTCCTATTGTCAGAAGGATATCAATTCGTTAGCATTAAGCAGCTCTGGGACGGGCGCGATTCCAAACCATCTGGATCAGCCACGGCGTTAACAGAGTCTTGAAAAGATTGTTGAAAGTTGCTAAAAAGCTTGTCAATTTGGTGGATTTTAGTTAACACAGCAATAGGTAGTTAATCAAAAAAGCAGCTTATTTACTTTTTGTATCCTCCCAGGGGATTAAAATTACAAAAAATAAAGCAAATAGGGTGCAAGTTTTGTGAGAAAGGCTACAATCGGAAGGGTCTTGGAGAATTGCCACCTCTACTGACATAGTGCTGGCTGATGTGATTAATCCTTTAGAAAAGTGTAATTTTCGAGGGTTAAAACATCTGAATCCCAAGACTTGACAACATTGATAATTTGAACCCGAGAGCATAGAACCATGACGTTCTCCTGTTGTTCATTAGGGAGTATGAGGAATTCGGCATGACCCAGGCCAATAATGTACTTGAGGCAATTGTTCAACCCAAGAGTGAACTTGAAGGTTTACTAGGGGGAGACTCAGAAGACAATCAAGTTGAGTCTGCAGCTCAAGCTCAACCAGACTCAGAGGATGCCAAAGCGGGTAAAGCCCGCACGGCTCGTCGTCGAGGCCAGCCCAAAAAGAAACACTACACAGAAGACTCGATTCGCCTCTATTTACAAGAGATTGGCCGCATTCGCCTATTGCGGGCGGATGAAGAGATTGAGCTAGCCCGTAAAATTGCCGATTTGCTAGAGCTAGAGCGAATCCGGGATGATTTATATGATCAGCTTGAGCGAGAGCCCTATGATCAGGAATGGGCTAGCGCCGTTGATATGTCTGTTCAGCCCTTCCGGCATCGCTTACACTTGGGCCGGCGAGCCAAAGACAAGATGGTGCAGTCAAACCTGCGACTGGTGGTTTCAATTGCCAAGAAGTACATGAACCGGGGCTTGTCCTTTCAAGACTTGATTCAGGAAGGAAGCCTGGGCCTGATCCGGGCGGCAGAAAAATTTGACCACGAGAAGGGGTATAAATTTTCTACCTACGCCACTTGGTGGATTCGCCAGGCGATTACCCGGGCGATCGCTGATCAATCCCGGACCATCCGTCTCCCGGTTCACCTGTACGAGACCATTTCTCGAATTAAAAAAACAACTAAGCTGCTCTCTCAAGAAATGGGTCGCAAACCCACTGAAGAGGAAATTGCCACCCGGATGGAAATGACCATCGAGAAGCTGCGATTTATCGCCAAATCCGCTCAGCTGCCCATATCCCTAGAAACCCCCATCGGCAAAGAAGAAGATTCTCGATTGGGAGATTTTATTGAGTCCGATGGTGAAACCCCCGAAGATCAAGTTTCTAAGAGCCTGCTGCGCGAAGACCTCGAAGGTGTCCTTGATACCTTGAGTCCTCGGGAGCGAGATGTTCTCAAGCTTCGCTATGGTCTCGATGACGGACGGATGAAGACCCTAGAAGAAATTGGGCAAATCTTTAACGTCACCCGGGAGCGAATTCGCCAAATTGAAGCAAAAGCGCTGCGGAAACTCCGTCACCCAAATCGCAACAGCATTCTCAAGGAGTACATTCGTTAGTTTCTCCTCTAGAACGCTTATCTAAAAAAAGGGAGCCTTGTTACAAGGCTCCCTTAATTATTTACAGGATATATCAAGGCGGGCTAGCGCTACATCAGCCCCCAAAAGTGTAGAACCCCCTGACCAGAGACCAATTCAGTAATAATTGCAGCTAGAAATCCGACCATGGCTAGGCGACCGTTCCAGATTTCAGCTTGGGGAGTAAAACCAAACAACCAGGCGTTGCGATTTTCGATTTTGGGCTGGGTATTTTGCATTGTTATAAATCCTGAATTTGAACCTCTATGAATAAATGTAACGGATATTCCCTGGGCGTGCAATACTTTTTAACAATTTGCTGCTGACGGCGGAGAAAGTTCCTACAAGTCCTAAGCGGCTGCCACAGAACTGGGGTTGGGGGCAAGCTTGCCATCTTCCAGGTGAACAATCCGATCGGCCACATCTAAAATCCGATTGTCATGGGTGACCAGCAAGATTGTGCAGCCCTGTTGCTTGGCTAAGTCGTACATAATCTCTACCACATCTCGTCCTGATTTTTTCCAGGGCAGCAGTGGGTTTATCGGCTAGCACAATTTTAGGGCGGCTCACCAGGGCGCGGGCGGTTGTCCAACAGATTGAAAAGCCCTGCATCGACAACCTGACTCAATACCTGGAGAGTTGCCCAGACCTGCAGATTGACGATCCAGAGGTTGCCGCCCGTGCGTTTATAGGTACCCTGATCCACTACCTCCTGATTGGAGAAGTGCTCCAGGGCCGAGATCTTTTGCCCATGGACCGCGATCTCCTGATCAATAACCTGATTGATCTGATCATTTCTTCTTGATCCAAATCCAAATAGTCAAAGTTTTGGTAGCGCCTTATTGCGGACTAGCTGGAATCTGGGCGATCGCTACGGTTGATTTGTGAGTATGCCACCATTCTTTTTGCCGAGGCGATAGCTTCACGGTATAGAGGGTGAGAATTAATCTGGGGCTAGGATTGCCCTGCCCCAAAAGTTCTACACAGTAGGAGGGATAGTTTTTGGTTGCCAGATCGACAATAAACCGTCTGCCAATGCGCCGCCAGCTTGGTTCTTTGCCCCCCCACTGCAGTCGACAGCAAGGCCAAGGCAACTGCTCGCGATCAAAAAGACGGCAACAGGGACCCACAACCCGATAGCAAAAAAGACCACCGGGACTGTAAAAAATTTCTCCGGTGGGTTTTGGATGCGGAAGCGGTGTGAGCTGATCCGTTGTTCTACCCTTTTTGGTGCCAACTACAATCTAAGCGGTCTATTTCTGAGGGGCAGTGCAGAATTCCCCAAAGCTAGGACATGGCCCAGTTCACCAAGGTTCGCACCCCAAAGCCGGTGGCGCCAGCATTGGTGTAGCCATTCTCCTTATCGGCCCAAACCGGACCCGCCACGTCTAAATGGGCCCAGGAGGTTTCTTTAACAAATTGCTTTAAGAACAAAGCCGCTGTGATCGAACCCCCAGCCCGAGGCCCGGTATTCTTCATGTCCGCAATCGGAGACTTTAAGCCTTCAAAGTACTTCTCTTCCATCGGCATCCGCCACATTTTTTCACCCGCCAATTCTGCTGCCTGGGTAATTTGGTCGGCAAGTTCATCCTCAGGGGACCACATCCCGGCAATATTATCCCCCAGGGCCACAACACAGGCTCCGGTCAGGGTAGCCAGATCAACGATCGCATCAACTCCCAACTTCTCAGCAAAGACCAGGGCATCCGCCAGGGTCAGGCGGCCTTCAGCGTCGGTGTTATTGACTTCAATCGTTTTACCGTTTGAAGCAGTGAGGACATCCCCTGGATGCAGGGCATGACCGCTAATCATGTTTTCCGTGGCTGCGACAATAAAGTGAACTTCCACCGCCGGTTTGAGTTGACCGATCACCTTGGCAGCCCCCAGGGTGGTGGCAGAGCCGCCCATGTCCATTTTCATGGTTTCAATGCCGCTGCCAGCTCCCTTGATATTCAGTCCCCCAGAGTCAAAGGTCAGTCCTTTGCCGATGATTGCGAGTTTGCGCTGGGGAGTTCCCTCCGGCTTGTAGGTCAGGTGAATAAACTTAGGCGGTAGATCGGAGGCCATTGCCACCCCCAGAAAAGCCCCCATGCCTAACTTCTCACAGGCTTCTCGCTCCAGGACTTCTAAGCTCATTCCCTGCTCCTGGGCGATCGTGGCGGCGGTTTCAGCCAGGGTAATCGGAGTGACCACATTGGCAGGGGCATTTACCAGTTCCCGAGCCAGAATTACGCCCTGGCAAATTTTCTGCCCGGTTTGAATTGCTTCAGCTTGGTGATCGAGTCCCAGCAATTCCACCCGCTCTAGCTGCAGCGGATCATTGCCATTCTCTTCAGATTCAGACTTAAAGCGGCGATCTTCATGCAGTGCCAGTTCAATGCCTTCTGTGATTGCCTGGGCACTCGCAGCCGAATTCTCCTGCCAGATTGGCAGATTCACGCCCAAGGTTTTGCACTTTTCTTTCTTGGCTAGCCGGGCTGCCGTCGCCGCTGCCTGCCGCAGGGTATCAAGTTTAAAACCATCCCGATCCCCCATCCCGATTGCCATCAGTTTCCGAATCGGGTTCTTACTGCCTAAGCGCACTGCCTCGCTGCTCCCGGCTTTCGCTTTAAATTCCGCTTCAGTCAGTAGATCTGTGAGCGCACCCTCCAAGGTTTGGTTTAGGGCTGTTAGCTCCGGCGTTAGGTCCAGGGCTTCTTCAAAAAAAGCGATCGCCAGGCCATCCCCTGACCAATCCTGCGCCTGGGTTTTGGTTGCTTGAATATCCATCCCGTTCTCCACGACTTCCTATCTCAGTATCAACCAAAATCTTGGTTTCGATAATGCTCCCTTAAGCAGAGACTGGCCGCATCTGCTTGCTGGCCAAACTAATTTTGGAATAATCTGTCTGCACTGTTGCCAGCTTGGATCATTTGGGCAAGTTTTTTCGAGGGGATCTGGCAAAAAGTTTATTTGCGAAACTAATGAATTAAATTAAATCCGCCTCAACCCGATAGACATTCTCCTAAAGTTGGGAATACTACGATTAGATTTTTAATGTAAGCAGTTTTACAAATACAGGGGGCAGTATGAAGCGAGAAATCGTCCTCAATGCAGTATTGGCAATAGAGTTCTTGCAAAAGGTCAGCATGGCAGAGGCAACTCATAGTTGTAGAGCCCAGCAATCAAGTTGAAGCGCAAGGCAAAGCGCCTGTGGCGATTGCGATAGCGCTCCGATAGAATTCGAAACCGCTTAAGATATCCA
>JBGTDP010000349.1:0-9006 GCA_041748255.1 Thermosynechococcaceae cyanobacterium
CACGGAGCGGAAGTTCATTGAGTGATGAAAGGCAGATCGGGCCAGGACCAGCCCATCTAGCAACGTGACAGTCAGACACACTTGGATGCCTTCCTGAAGCGATCGCAGCATTCGACTGGCAGGGGAGCCATGAATATACAACTGATCGCCAACGCGACCGTAGGCCGTGGGAATCACAAAGGGTTGACCCTCCACGGCAAACCCGACGTGGCAGACCAAACCTTGATCTAAAATTTGGTGAATCAGCTGGCGATCGTACTCTCCCCGTTGCGGCAGCCGCTTAATTTGACTCCGGGGGGTCACCGGAAGTTGTTCCTGAGTTTCATTCATGCTGATCTTTCTCCCTAGAAGTAAGCGGATTAATCAACGCAGGTTTTGCTGGCAATCAAGCTGACGGGATCGAAGGAAGGATTGATTGCTTCCTGGAAGCTGATCCTTGAGTTGGGCCATCGTTTTGCTTTTTTGAAGAACTGTAATCACGGTGGAAAGGGGCTGAGCGTATAGGGTTGGATAATCAATTTCCCCTAGCTCGGTGCGAACCGGGTAGGCCAGGACTTCTGTTTCTAGAGAAAATTGGGCTTCAACCCCCGGTTTATTGCCCCTGGCATCCACACGAATCCACCGCTTAAGGCTGGATAGGTACACTGCGTTCAAACCATGCAGGGTTAAATCAGTTGGGTCGGCATCATCCAAAACCAAGCGTTGGTAGCAGAATCCGGTGGGAATTCCCCGTTCTCGCAGGAGTGCTGCCAGCAGATGAGACTTGGCAAAACAAATGCCTTCTCGCTGTTTAAGCACCTCAGAAGCCTGGCAAGTGACCTGACTGCCGTTGATATCAAAGGAGTGAGGAATTTGATCGCGGACAAATTCATAGGCGGCCTTTGCCAGGTCCAGCTCTGTTTTAGCTGGGGCAGAGAGTTCCTCAGAGATCGCTTGAATCATCGGATCTTCAAAATCAATCACCTCAGAGGCTGCCAGGTAGGCGCTTAGATCATTTGTCTCAGGCTGAATCATAATCCTCTCCTTTTGAATCCAACAAATCTAGCCGCATCTCATTACTGTCCGTAAACCCAAGCCCTGCATAAACTGGCCTGCCGGAGGGGGAAGCATGGAGAATTGCCTGGGTACAGCCGAGGGATTTTAAGTAAGCGATCGCCCGGTGCGTGAGCTGCTTGGCAATTCCTTTACCCCGATAAGCAGGCTCCACATAAACCCCCCAGATGTAACCATATTTTCGGTGGGTTTCGGCCAGGATCAGGGGATAGAGTCCCGCAAACAATTGACAACCAGCAGAACCGACGATTTGCCCCCCTTCTTCGGCCACAAAAGCTTGATAGCATAAGTTCTGACGGGCGCGATCGATAAATTGCAGAATGATTTCTCTCCAGTCTGGTTGGATGAACTCCGCAGGAACTTCGTTGTCTCGCCACAGCTGATAAAAATGCGCTGCAATCAAGGTGTCCTCTGCAAGTGTGGCTTCTCGGATGTAAATCATGGCGCTGTTATCCCTAGCTCGCTTAGCTCACAGGAACTCTTCAAACATGACAGAACTTGAGGGAACCATGCCCACCTGTTGATAGACGGTTTGGGCCTGGGCATTACCTTGATAGACATAGAGGCGCAAGCCACAAACATTTGCAGCTTGAGCTTGGGCTTTTAGCGGGGTGTAAAGAAAGCTAAAAGCCCCCTGTTGGCGGTGATCAGGCTCAACGTAAACATCTTGAAGCCACCAAAACCAGGCATTTCTCCAATCACTCCACTCGAAGGTCACTAAGGCAGCCGCAACGACCTCTCCCTGAACCTCGACCAGGGTATAGAAACCTCGCTGGGGGTCATTCAGCACTGCCTGAACCCCTTTGCCCAGAACATCTGGGTCAAGCTCCTTACCTCTGATCTCTTGAGCCAGTGCTTGATTGAAATTCACGAGGATTGCCAGATCCTGAGGTTGCGCCCTTCGATGCACTAAGTTGAGAGTGTCCATGCTGCGGCTAGTTGCTTTTCACCCGACACTGCTAGCTTAGGGATCTAAGTGGCCTCCCACAAGAGCCAATTTTATGCTTTTATATAAGTCCACTTTGATCCAGGCGCTGAGTCTATGGAGTTTGCCGTTACCCTCAACAGCGATACGTCAGTACCGTTGCACCAACAGCTCTACGAGGAACTGCGGCAGGCTATTCTCAGGGGGCGGTTGCTCCGGTGTCAGCGGCTTCCCTCCACCCGATCCCTGGCCAAGTCCCTGGGAATTTCAAGAACAACTGTCACCCAAAGCTACGAACAGCTCCTGAGTGAAGGCTATTTAGAAACGGCTGTCGGTTCCGGCACTTTTGTCTGTGCCCAACTCCCGGAGGACTTGTTGCATCCTACACCTGTAGAGTCAGCCCCGAGAAATCCTCATCCCCCTAGTAAGCTCTCTGAGTATGGTCAGGCGCTAGCTCAAACCGATACTTCACTGCTGAAGGAACCGGAGGCACCGATTAGCTTTCGCTACGGGCGGCCTGCCTTTGATCAGTTTCCGATTCAACTGTGGCGTAAACTCCTATCCCGCCATTGCCGTTTAGAGGGCGATTGGCAGGACTATTCCACAGATTTCCTGGGATACCAGCCCCTACGATCAGCGATCGCCCGTTACCTCTCTCGCGCCAGAGCAGTCAAATGCGATCCAGAGCAAATCTTAATCACCAACGGCACGCAACAAGCCCTCTATTTAATTATGCGGCTGTTGATTGATCCAGGACAGGTAATGGCCCTGGAAGATCCGGGCTATCTCAGTGCCCGGCGAATTTTCTTAAGCCAGGGAGCCAAACTTTTACCGATTGGTGTTGATGCCTCAGGATTAATTGTCCAGAATCTGGCAAACGCCGCCTCTAAACCCATCCGTCTGGTTTATGTCACCCCCTCCCACCAGTTTCCCACCGGGGTAACCATGTCGTTGTCTCGGCGATTAGCCCTCCTGGCCTGGGCCCAGCAAACCGGGGCAATGATTATTGAAGATGATTATGACAGTGAGTACCGCTATGGGGGGCGTCCGATTCCGGCCCTACAAGGACTGGATCAGGGTGAATCAGTTCTCTACATTGGGACATTTTCTAAGGTGCTGTTTCCTTCCCTGCGGATTGGCTATCTGGTCCTGCCCCCGAGTCTCGCCCCTATCTTTGGCCGGGCCAAGTGGCTGGGCGATCGCCATCTACCGTTGCTAGAGCAGCAGGTTTTGACTGACTTTATTCTCGAGGGGCACTTAGAGCGCCATATTCGTAAGCTGCGATCGCACTATGACCGCTGCCGCCAGGTGTTAGTTGAGGAATTGCAGACTCAGTTTAGCGATCGGGCCACAATTTTGGGTGAAAAGGCTGGGATTCACTTGATGGTCCGCTTTCATACCAACCTTGGGGATGCAGAAATGATTCAGCAAGCTGCCCAAGTGGGCGTAGGGCTCGTCTCTGCCCAACCCCATTACCTCCAGACCTACGGCGGTGGAGAATTTATCTTCGGTTACGGAGAACTCACTCAGGAGCAGATTCGGGAAGGCATCACTCGGTTGAGCAAAATCTTAGCCCCCATCTAGTACCTTCGTATAACCGACTGAACGCCAGCGTTCCTCAAAACCAAGACTTCGGTAGAAATTTTGAGCCTGCTGATTCTCGATCTCTGTATCGGTCGCCATGTGCCGACAGTCCTTCGACTTGAACCAGTCTGCGGCAAACCTTTAAAGCTGGCTTCCATTCCCAATATCCCAGTGCCGCTCCACTAGATAGATGCCGTCTATATCAATACCATCCTTAGATCTATGGAACGTCTTGATAAAATTGAGGAGATAATAGCAGGAGAAGTTCTCTCACTTCAGAAATAACTTGATTGGCAAGCGCTTTTTCAGGAAAATCTGCTCGATGGATAACATCATTTCTTGGATTAATTACCAGGCTTTTATAGTCCTTATCTGGAAGAGATATTCCTAGAATTCTAACCAGCTCAAATCTTCCTCCTAGCATACGAAATTTATCCAGGAGCTTTTCTCCAAAAGAAACTCGCTGTGTTTCAAACTCCTTCATAATTCGTGCTGTTAAACATATTTCCAGAGCAGTCGCGGCTTCTATAATAGCTTTTCGATAATCCTCTCTCTTTCGAGCAGCGTATGCTTCCAGTAGCAATCGGTATTCAAACCGAGGAAGAAAACCGTGTGAGCTTAGGCGTGCAGCCTCACTGAGCTGTTCAAGGTGCAAAGTTTCATCGTTTCTAGATATCTCGATAGTGAACGATTGGGAGATTTTCCTCGAAATGTGTCTAAGCTCATCATTCTCGTTTATAAGAAGTTCTATTCGTCCCGGCCCATCATTACCAGTCACTACAGCGCGAGTATTCTGAGTCGTAAGTAGCATTATGTATTTTTCAAAAAGAGCAACCCACTTCCCGAAACCTTCGTATATTTCCTTTGCACCCGATTCAAGATCGTTGGAGTGTAAAGGAAATTCAATCAGAGAAAGTTTCACAGAAGCATCTCTTGCTGGATAAGATTTAGGTTGGCCCCAATGGATCAGCCCTTCGCCCCTTTTCCAGGTTTGTGCAGGAGCAGGACCCAGGAGAGGTTTACGAAGGGGAGCAAAGCGATCTTCCTCTTGTTCTTCCCAGTCGGGAAGTGAGGGCAGAGTTAACTTGCCTGCGTGGCTCTCTATCGAAACATCGACGGTCTGCCCAAGAGCATCTGCCGAGCACAAAAGTGGTGTGGAGAACTCAACGATTCCGTACAATGTGCGCTCTGGCATTGGAGATTTGCTGGTCTAACAATTTATTCTGCCACCTCGCCTCCAGATAGAGTACTGAGCCTTAAAGACAGGGTGACGATTTATAATTCATTACAACCTGAAGACTAGGGGATTGCTGATCATTAAAAGTTTGATTTGCCGGAGATTAAGAACGATGTATGCAAATGATCCCTCTAATTGTCTGATCAACAAGTTGTCTGACAGGCTCAAGATGATTGATTGATCAAACTTGCCTGGCTTGATGTCTGGGCTTGAAAGCTTTAGAGGAGAACATTGGGAATTGCCTGGGGACGCATTGAAGCTCGATCAATCCAGACCCACAGTGCCTCTGCGGTTACTAGCAGTTCTGACTCTCCTCGCCTGCAGATTTCGTAGTGTCGCGTGGCTCTGGGACCGCGCATCTGGCCGAGCCAGGTAGTAATCTCTAGCCAATCCCCAGCAACGGCAGCTTGTCGGTAGTCAATTTCCATCCGTCGCAGCACAAACGCCCCATTGAGTTCCTGATAGCGTTCTAAAGAAAATCCCAGATGCTCTGAGTGTTCGATCGCTGCGTGTTCCAGGTAGTTTAAGTAGACAGCATTGTTAACATGGCCAAGACTGTCCATTTCGTAGTGGCGCACCCGGACTCGGGTCACAAATCAGTTCATGCTTTAGGTTTGGGAGTTGGGGAATTTGTCACCACTTTAAAAAAGCAGCATCTGTGCCTTGTTCACGGCGAATTTTACTGTCTTGTTCAAACCACTCGATAATTTGGTTAGTTTCTAATGCTTCGATCGCCACCCCTCGATCCTGAGCAATCTGCCGGAGCAGATTCAGCGAAGAGATGGTCAGGCGCGTGAGAAATTTCTCATGCCGCGCCAAGAGAGCCGCATCGACTGCAGCACTATCTTCAAGGGTGAGAAACTGAGGGGATTGCTGAGCTTCAGCCATAGGTGAGTAATCTTAAGAGTTCCTAAACCTTTCACTAAGCCTGGTTTATCTGAGCCGCTTGCTTGGGCTGAATCAAATAGCCACAGCGATGTTCGCCGTTGACCAGCCAGTGGGTTCGCTCCACCTGACAGTCCTCCAGAGCTGTGGCAAACATCTCTAGCTCGTGGCCGCAGACACTGGGAAAGGATGCGGCGATTTGAGAAATAGCGCAGGTATATTCCGTCAAAACAAATTGCGAATTCTCAGCTTGATCGGTCTCTCCCTCAGTTACCGGATAGTATTCAGCCATATATCCCTCGGCTTTGCGCAGATCCACCAGGTTAGCAACGCGCTCTTGCAAAGAGCCTGTGCCCAGGTATTCTCGATATTCCAGGGCTTTGCGCTCCCACTGCTTTTTGAGAATTTCCCCCATCTGGTCTTGACCAACGGTTTGGGCCAGGGTGTCAAGCAAATCCACGGCAAATGCATCGTAGGAGTCACCCGGCTGATCATCAGACAACTGCCGCAGGCGATCGCGACCTAGGGAACTGAGTTGGTAGACGTGTTGCGGTCGTCCCATCCCAGCTTGGATGGCTTGATAAGTAATCAACCCCTCAGCCTCTAAATCTTTAAGATGTCGACGGATGGCCTGGGGACTCACCGCCAGCTTTTCTGCCAGGGTCAAGGCGGTGGCCTCTCCCTGCTTCAGCAGGTGATAGAGAATGTCTTGTTTGGTCGATGGGAGGGTGGTCACACGGCTATCCCATTTTATAAATCAGCACTGTCAAGGAATCTAACTAAACTCGACTTTGACAACCTCATCGTTGTTAAAGTAACCTAAAATGAAGTTAAGCAACGAAAATGTTGCTTTAATTATATACTGCAGTTTACCGGACTCCATCAACTGCCTTTGAGCCTAGGCGGTTAACCTCTGGAATATTTTTAAGGTTTTTCCAGACACCTGCCCTGCCTGTCATCCTCTGAACTGATAAGAGAACACTACCCATGACTGCATCGGTTAAAACACTTGTTAATCAACCGTATAAGTACGGCTTTGTCACGGATATCGAGTCAGATGCCATTCCTCGGGGTCTGAGTGAAGATGTCGTTCGTTTGATTTCAGCCAAGAAAAACGAGCCGGAGTTCATGCTGGAGTTTCGGCTCAAGGCCTATAGGCAGTGGCTGAAGATGACGGAGCCCACCTGGCCCCATGTCACCTATCCCCCAATTAACTACCAGGAAATTGTCTACTACTCTGCTCCTAAAAAGCAGGACAAACTCAATAGCTTGGACGAAGTTGATCCAACTTTACTAGAAACCTTTGAGAAGCTCGGGATTCCGCTGTCTGAGCAAAAGCGACTCTCGAACGTAGCCGTGGATGCGATCTTTGACAGTGTTTCAGTCGCCACGACCTTTAAAGAGCAACTTGCCAAAGAAGGGGTGATCTTCTGCTCGATCTCCGAAGCGCTACAACACCATCCCGATCTGGTGCAGAAATATGTTGGTAGCGTAGTGCCGGTGGGGGATAACTACTACGCGGCGCTTAACTCTGCGGTGTTTACCGATGGGTCGTTTGTTTACATCCCTAAAAACACCAAGTGCCCAATGGAGCTGTCTACCTACTTCCGGATTAACAACGGCGAGTCAGGCCAGTTTGAGCGCACCTTAATTGTGGCTGAAGAAGGCAGCTCGGTCAGCTATCTCGAAGGCTGCACTGCTCCCATGTTTGATACCAATCAACTCCATGCGGCTGTGGTGGAGCTGGTTGCCCTGGACAATGCCGAGATCAAGTATTCTACGGTTCAAAACTGGTTCGCCGGGGATGAAAACGGTAAGGGAGGGATCTACAACTTTGTCACCAAGCGCGGACTCTGCGCCGGGATTAACTCCAAGATTTCCTGGACTCAGGTAGAAACCGGGTCGGCAATCACCTGGAAGTACCCCAGTTGTTTGCTAGTGGGGGACAACTCCGCAGGTGAATTTTACTCTGTTGCTTTAACCAATAATATGCAGCAGGCCGATACCGGCACCAAAATGGTCCACATTGGCAAAAACACCCGCAGCACAATTATCTCGAAAGGAATTTCTGCCGGGCGCTCCAAAAATAGCTATCGGGGCCTGGTAAAAATGGGTCCCAAGGCCAAGGGAGCCCGCAACTATTCCCAGTGCGACTCAATGCTAATCGGTAGTGATGCCCAGGCCAATACGTTCCCCTATATCCAGGTGCAAAACAAAACTGCCCGAGTGGAGCACGAAGCCTCAACTTCTAAAATTGGGGAGGATCAACTATTCTACTTTTCGCAGCGGGGTATTTCTACAGAAGATGCGATCTCAATGATGATTAGTGGCTTCTGTCAGGATGTCTTTAGTCAATTGCCGATGGAATTTGCGGTTGAGGCCGATCGCCTCTTGAGTTTGAAGTTGGAAGGAAGCGTTGGATGATTGTCGAAAAGAGTGAAGTAATTCTGTCGGTTCAGAATTTAACCGCCACGGTTGAAGGAACCCCAATCCTAAAGGGCATCAACCTGGAGATCAAGGCGGGAGAAATCCACGCAATTATGGGACCCAACGGTTCCGGCAAAAGTACCTTTTCTAAGGTGCTCGCAGGCCATCCTGATTACGAAGTCACCGGTGGAGAAGTCATCTTCCAGGGCCAAAATCTTTTAGCGTTAGAACCAGAAGATCGCGCCCGGAATGGGGTTTTTCTGGCCTTTCAATATCCCCTAGAAATTCCGGGGGTTAGCAACTTGGATTTTCTACGGGTGGCCTACAATTCTCGCCGTAAACATCAGGGGCTGGAGGAGCTAGACGCCTTTGACTTTGATGATGTCGTGCGCGAACGATTGTCGGTGGTAAAAATGAACCCTAGCTTCCTAGAGCGGAGTGTGAATGAAGGCTTCTCCGGCGGCGAGAAAAAGCGCAATGAAATTTTGCAGATGGCCCTATTAAAGCCCCATCTAGCAGTCTTGGATGAAACGGACTCCGGATTAGATATTGATGCCCTAAAAATTGTTGCCGATGGCATCAATCAGTTGGCAACCCCGGAGAATGCCACCTTGTTAATTACCCACTACCAGCGGTTGCTCAATTACGTCGTTCCTGACTACGTCCACGTGATGGAAGGCGGTCGGATCATCACCACCGGCGGCAAGGAGCTAGCCATGGAATTGGAATCTCGCGGTTACGAGTGGGTTATAGAGGATGAAGCGGCTGAGGTGGCCGCCCGATGAGTATGCAGGTTTCTCCAGTGCGGACAGAATTAAACCCGACCGTTGCCCAGCCGGATCAAACAGTCTCCCATTTACTCAGTCTCCGACCAGATTTGGAAGTTCAAAACCTG
>JBGTDP010000350.1:0-16892 GCA_041748255.1 Thermosynechococcaceae cyanobacterium
TCGCCACCCTCAAAAACAATGAATCTGCCATTCATGTCCTAAAGATAAACCAAAAAGGTAAAAGCACTGGCCCTATTTGCTTGGCGGGTTTTGCTGGGGAATGATCTTGGACGAATTCCAGCAACCTGTGTTATCAACTGAATATTTAGGATTGTTTGATCTAGTCAACTTTAGATGTCGCCCCTTCAGGTTATCCCATGGCTCGATATACTCGTTCTCTCACTGTTGAAGTTCCCTTAACTAGTTTGCGGGAGGTTCTGGCCGACACATTGCAAGCTTGCAATTTTGAAACCATCCACACGACCGATGAATACATAATCGCCCGAGAGACCCCCGGACGCATTCCTTTTCCTAAGCTGGTGACGGTTGAGGTCTTAATTGATAACACCCGCGCCACCCAGGCCGAGACCCGGCTAAATTTTGTGGTTAAAAACGAAGAGTTACCCCTTCAGTCAGATAACCACTGTGCTCAGATGTATGACCGGGTTAGTCAGGCGTTGGAAGACAACCACAACTGGCGGTTGGTGGAGAGTGTCGCTGGCCTGGAAGTCATGTAGAATTAAGCTCTAATTTTGCTAACGGACTTCACCGCCTAATTTGGGGGGGAAGGTGTAACGCAACAGCAAAGAGTTGGTGACAACACTCACAGAGCTAAAAGCCATCATTGCCCCTGCCGCAGACGGACTCAAGGCAATTCCCCAGCCAGGCAAAAGCACACCCGCAGCAACCGGGATTCCCACCAAATTATAGGCAAAGGCCCAAAATAGATTTTGCTTGATTTTGCCCAAGGTGGCGCGGCTAAGGTGAATCGCCTCTACCACGTCGGCTAACTGTGTATTGCCTGAGATGCAACTGCGCATGAGGACAATCTGAGCTGTCTCTACGGCAACATCGGTGCCTGAGCTTAAGGCAATGCCCACATCTGCCTGGGCCAGGGCGGGGGCATCGTTACTGCCATCCCCAACCATGGCCACCCGGTTTCCGGCTGCCTGAAGCTGGGCGATCGCTGCGGCTTTTTCTGAGGGGCGGACATTGGCGACAACCGCTTCTGACCACAGCTGTAAAGGTTGAACCATCGCCGCTGCAGCCTGGGGATGATCTCCGGTCAGCACCTTCACCTCTAACCCCATGGCTTTCAACTGGGCAACCGTTTTGGCCGCATCGGGTTTGAGGGTATCTGCTACAGCAATGACTCCGACAAAAAGTCCCGCGATCGCACAATAGACTAAACTCTTGCCTGCTGCGGCTAGTTTCAGTCCTCGGTCCAGTTCCGTAGAGGGGATTGAGATCCCTTCCTGGGCTAACCAGTCTGCGGTTCCCAGGATTACCCGTTGCCCCTCAACGCTGGCAGAGACCCCATAGCCGGGTTGAGTTTGAAAATCAGCGCCGACCAGGGGGGCCAATCCCTGAGCTTGGGCTTGGGCCTGGATGGCATCTGCCAAGGGATGACACACCTGACGTTCCACCGTGGCGGCTATCTGCAGCAAGCGCTCCGAGGTTAGGGCTTGATATTCTGGAAGGCGGGCTGTGACCCAGCAATCGGTCACTATTGGCTTGCCGGTGGTCAGGGTGCCAGTTTTATCAAATACAACTACATTAAGATCTTGCACCTGCTCCAAGACATCACCGCCCCGGATCAGCAGACCCCGCTCTGCCCCCAAACTGGTCCCGACTAAAATTGCGGTGGGCGTAGCGAGGCCGAGGGCACAGGGACAGGCCACGACTAAAACAGCAATTGCTAGCTTCAGACTCAACAGCAGGGCAGAGGGTTCAACCGCGACCGTCGCCAGCAAACCTTGGGTGGCAGGATTGTGTAAGACCAGCGTGGGAACCAGATCCGCAGGAGTCCACAGACGCGTCCCTACCCCGTACCAAAACAAAAAGGTCAGCCCAGCGATCGCCATCACCCCATAGGTAAAGTACCCGGCCACCAGATCCGCTAGGCGTTGAACTGGGGCTTTGCGGGTTTGGGCCGCTTCAACCAAGGTAATAATCTGAGCCAGGGCAGTGTCTTTGCCAGTGCGGGTCACCCGCAGGGTTACGCCACCGGACTGATTTAGCGTCCCGCCGGTGACCCGATCCCCAGGGCTTTTAGCAACGGGTAAGGATTCCCCGGTAAGCATCGATTCATTCACCAGGGTCTGTCCGGCCAAGATTTCACCATCAACTGGGAACCTCTCCCCCGGAAAAACCTGCAACCAGGCCCCAGATTGAACTTGGGCCACGGGAATTTCAACACTATTGGTTTGGGTTTGATCTTGGTGGGGGAGCCAGCGGGCTGTAGGGGGTTGGAGGGCTAGCAGGGCCTTAAAAGCAGAGGCTGCCCGCCCTCTTGCCTGTTGCTCCAAAGTTCGACCCAGCAGGATCAGCCCCACAATCATGACTGGCTCATCAAAAAAACACTCCCAGTTGAGCTGGGGAAAGCTTAAAGCAACCAGACTGGCCGTATAGGCACTGAGGGTTCCTAAACTAACCAGGGTATTCATGTTGGGGGCATTGCGGCGTAACCCTCGCCACCCATCAATCAGCATCAAACGACCCGGTCCCGCCAGGGCGATCGTTGCCAAGCCCCAATGAAACCAGATCCCGCCTAAGCTGGGAAACCAACCCATCTCCCCTAAGTGTCCCAGTCCAGAGAAGATTACTAGGGTGAGGGCGATCGCCATTTTTTGAATGGCGGCAATCAATTGTTGACGCTGCTCAACCTCCGGGTCCAAACCTGAATCTGCTGCCGGGCTCAAGTCAGTGTGGAGCTGGCTGGGAAATCCGGCACTCGTTAAAGATCCTGCCAGCTTTTCTGGATCAATGGTTTCAGCCTCACAGGCAACCATTGCCATCTCTGTAACCAGATTGACAGAGGCTGAGATCACCCCAGGCTGCTGCTGTAATTGCTTTTCGACTGTCCGGACACAACCGGCGCACTTCATTCCTCCCACCGCTAGAGCAATCGTTGTGAGAGAGGAGGCCGCTGGGTCAGAATTGAGCAGCGAAGATTGGTCCATAGCACCTCAAACAGGGCTGATTCTAAAGTTTCCGTGTCAGTCAAGTTGGATGACTGCTTCCAATGTATAGCAATCAGCCAGAGCAGACAGACTGGATCTGCAAACTGCGAATTTCAAGGCAACATCTGATTGGTTTTACTGGTTGATTTTACTGGCAAGAGGTTCTGAACAAGACTCACTCCCGGAGCCCTGATTCACACTTAAGCAGAGACTCTGGCTGAAGGTTTATCTGTCTGAGCCCAAATGGTTTGTATTCTCAGCCGTGCGACCAGTATTTTCAGCAGTGCGAAAGGCCACAACCATCCCCTCCAAAACGACTCTGGCAATGATCACATAGACCAAAAATGCCAAAGGAGCAAAAATCAACGCCAGCAGACCGGGGCCAACCCCGCGACCACCCAGCCAAAAGCAAACCCAGGGCAAAGAGTCCGGCAAAGAAGATCGCAATTCCATACAAGACGCCAACAATCTTGAGGGCAACAAACTCTGAAAATGAAAAATCAAATAGCAATTCAAGAAATCCCCTCGACCTTGCCATAGCACCCCCCTAGCGAAAACTAATCAAGTTAACGCTGCTAAGGCCCAAGCAATTCAAATCTTTACTTGAGGTATAGTTGCCTTAAAAAACCAGCATCTTAAACATTTCCTGGAAGGGTTGGCCTAGGTAGACCCCCCACTGAGAACCAACAAACCAATCAGAGAGCCACTATTCCAAATTCCGTGGAGGAGCATCGATGCCAGAAGATTGCGAGATCGCGTGTAGACAAACCCTAAAACCATCCCCAGGGCGGTTAGGGGCAAAAGGTCAGAAATATTCAAGTGGGCCACCGCAAACAGGACTGCACTAGCGATAATCGCTCCCCAAGTTGGCAAATACCGCGTCAAAGAGGTCAAGAAAAATCCTCGAAACAGGGTTTCTTCAAACACCGGGGCCAGGACTGCCACCATCAGCAGTAGCAGGGCGATCGTCAAGTTGTCTTTACTCTGCAAGATAATATCTAGAATCGGATTGGCTCCGCCCTGTTCATTTAAAAGCTGCTGATTGACCAAAGAAATCACAATGACCAGCGGCAATGAGGCTAGATACCCTCCCACTCCCCACCAGAACCATCGGCCCTGCCAGCGAATCGGCAGCCATTTAGTCGGTCGGGGCAAAAAGGGCTTGAGACAAAGATAAAGAATCGAGAACCCAGTTGCCATCAAAGTGCCGTAGCTGAACAGGGCAAAAAGTGCCTGAGTCCGGGGACCAAAGGCCAGGGGATTAAGCCCCAAAAATCGCACAACTAAGGGAACGAGGATCAGACTGACCCCAAAGAAACCGGTAAACCACAGAACCATCACCTGCCAAATGGTTTCTCCTGGCCAGGGTACGGACCAACTTACTTGATCAGGGCCGGGTTGGTCAGGTCTAGAAGTCCGCTGCTCCGGCCGAGATCTGCCGAGAATCAACCGTCCCAGCCAAGTCACGATCAAAATCACCCCAATCAAACTGCTCAGGACTGGAATCAACCCCACCAGGGTAATTCGCACTAGGGCATCTTGGGCAGTCTGTTGTTCGACTTGCTGCAAGGCTAAGAGGGCATCTTGCCGCTGTTGTAATTGATAAAGCTTTGTCAGCGCCTGATATTGAAACCAACCGGACAGATGCTTTTGCAGTTGAGCTTCGGCATCTGGCAATAATTGAGGCGGCTGACTCCAGAGGCCATTTAGCACCTTTGCCGTCGCAATTTGCTGCTGAGCGTCTAGGGAGGTTGGTTGGTTGATCAGACCTTGCCAAGCTGCTACGGCCAGATCAGGCTGGTTGGATCGGGTATATAAAATCCCCAGCCGCAGATCATATTCATCAATGACTCGCCGGAGTTTCTGCTCAGAGGAAGGCCGAACCAAGGGGCGACCAAGTTCGGGGTCAACCTCTGTCTTAGGAGGGGTCGGGGCAAGCTGCTGATTAGGCGTTTGCTCCAGCCGGTTGAGGGTGGTTTGAGCAGAGGACTGCGCTTTTTGATAGCGACTCAAGGCACTGGCCACCGGGTCAGCCCCAATAATGGCATTTCGGGCTTGATCGGCATTTTTTGTCTCAGCTGCCAGACCCTGCCACTCAGAGGCTTGGAGGATTAAATTGGTTTGGTAAAGCTCAAGTTGCCCTTGAATTTGGGGTTTGGCAAGACTATTGAGCAGCGAAAGGCTGATTAAGAAGACCACCAGTAAGGTCAGGCCGCTTAACAGCCATTGTTTAATCGTCATGGAACCCTCTAGAGAGATTGGCTTACTCCGGAAGCCCTGTGGGGAATTATGCCACTGATCGCCGGGTGGATGGCAACTTTCCTAGGGGTCAGGTTCAAAAACCGGACTATATTTCAATCAGCCTCCCAGGCTCACCCAGGGATCTAAAGTGCTGCCAGCAGCCCGAAAATCCGGTGTGAAGCTCTAAAATTCTTTCTTAGGGGTCCAACCCGGGAGAATTTAACCCCAAGAAGTTAAAAAGGAACTGTCAAAAATCCGCCAAAGCAAACCACTGCGATCGAATCAACATAGCCGTGAATTGTAATTGAACACCACAGCCGGTTGGTTTCCGCAAAAGCCAGGGAATAAAATAACGAGGCCAGAGTTGCCAAACAGATATAGGTAAATTTATAGGCGATTGGCGTCAGCAGGCTTTCTGCCCCTGGCTGGTTGCCGACATGAGTGATTCCAAAAATCACCGAGACAATTGCAGCAATTAAAAAGATCGCGGTTTTTGGATTGATCTTAGGCTTAAGTAGGGGATAGAGCTGATCGCGAAGGAAAACCATCAGCCCACAGCGAAAGAAGATCTCTTCAAAAATCCCAACTCGAAAACTAAATAATATAAAGTAACTCAATAGCATGATCGGGTTTGGGGCAAAATTAACCCGCGAGGAATCAATAAAGCCAGAAAATAATCCTAGAGGAATTAGGATTAATGAAATTAATAATAAAGTTGCCAGTAAATAACCAATGTCCCTTGGCCGAATCTGAAAGCTATAGCCAAAGTGCTCCCGCCCTAGGCCCAGGCCATAAATAATCACCATAATAAATAAATCTACCCCGATGAAAACCCCAAAACTAAAAAAGGGAGTAGAAAACCAAAAAAGAATCGATAGACAAATTAAGATTAAAAATAAGTCAGTAGTCGTCAGCCTTTGGGTCTGAGCCGACTGAGAAGCCGACCACTGGATCATGCCTAACAAAAGTAAATAGCCAACGGCAATATAGTATCCTTCTAGCTGATTGAAATTAAAGTTTTTAGAAACAAGCGATGTATGGCTGGCAATTAGATAAACTAAATTTGCACTTAAGAACAGTGGCAATTCAATGTTTTTTTTGGATAATTGCCCCCCCTGTTTTGTCTGAATCGCCTGATTCCTTAGATTAAGCAGTAAAAATGGAACTCTTAGAGCTGCAAAGATTCCTAAAATAAAAAAGATTGAGTTTGCCCAGAAGTGTTGATATAGAATCAGATTTTCCATCTGATTCAGCCAGACAAAGTGTTGGGGATTTAAGCTTAAGAGCTTAACCAAGGTAATATAAATTGCTAGTGTGGTACAGATAAATAGCTGAAATCCTAGCCCCTGTTTTTTCAACAAAACCGAGCGGGCAAGTTTAGCCCCCTGCCGCGTCGCTAAGAAGAAGACGGGAATTCCAGCAAAAACAATAAAAGATGCTGCCTCGATCAGCTGCTCAATCAGCGTCCATTGCTGATCTGGGGAATTAAGCCGGAGCAAAATCCCAACAAACCAAACCCCACAAGCAGCGATCGCAAACTTTAATTCATGCTTGCCGTCATATACTTGAGGATTTGCCAGTTCGCCTCTACGGAGTAACGGATTTAAGCCCATTCATCCCTCTTTAAATCAAGATTAAGCTGTTAATTGGTTGCCTTGATCCTTTGAAATTGCCCTAGCAACGAGCATCTATGCGTTGGATTCTTAAAATGCCCTCTCCGCCGAAAAGCCAACGTAATTCTGGCTTTCTCAGAATCTCAGTGATGGATCGCTACCTTACAACAGAACTGGTGATGCCTTTTGTGTTTGGCGTCGGTGCCTTTTCTGGGGTTGCCCTGGCTATTGGCAGCGTTTTTGACCTTGTGCGGCGGGTGACCGAATCTGGCCTGCCGATCACCACAGCCTTACAAGTCTTTGGCCTGCAAATGCCGAGTTTTATTGTCCTGGCGTTTCCCATGGCCACCCTCCTGGCATCGCTAACAGTCTACAGTCGATTGTCAGCCAGTAGTGAGATTGTGGCTTTGCGCAGTTGCGGGGTAAGCATTTACCGGTTAGTTGTGCCGGCGGTGATTGCAAGTTTCGTGATCATGGGGCTGACCTTCGGGTTTAATGAAGCGGTCGTCCCTGTGACCAACTATCAAGCTGCGATCGCCCTTGATCAGGCCCTAGATCAAACCTCCGTCTCCTACCGAGAAAAAAATATCTTTTACCGGGAGTTTGCCGGGTCGCGGCTCTCGCAGATCTTCTTTGCCCACCGATTTGATGGTCAGCGGATGCAAGATCTCACGGTTCTGCAGTATTCTCCCCAGGGTTTAAGCCAAATTGTTGCTGCAGCCTCGGCAGCCTGGAATCCATTGGAGAATGCCTGGGATTTTTTTGATGGCACCCTCTACGCGATCGCGCCGGAGAATGCCTACCGGAATGTGACGAAATTTAAACAACAGCAGTTACAACTTCCTCGCACCCCCTTAGATCTAGCCCTAGAAAACCGGAAGCCGGAGCAGATGAATATTGTTCAAGCGCAGCAATTTTTAGGCTTGGTCCGTCAAAGTGGCGATGCCAATCGAATTCGCAAGTTGCAAGTACAAATCCAAACCAAGTATGCCCTGCCCTCGATTTGCGTTGTTTTTGGCCTGGTTGGGGCAGCCTTGGGGGTGAGGTCATCTCCTGCTGAGCGCCGTTCCTCACCCCGAGCTGCTGCTTCTCGCGGGTTTGGGATTAGCGTCGCGATTATTTTTAGTTACTACATGATCTCTTTTGTCAGCAGTTCCCTAGGAGAGGCGGGGATGATATCGGCATTTATTGCCGCCTGGTTTCCAACTTTTCTGGGGCTAGGGGTAGGTGGTTTTCTTTTAGTCCAAGCGGCTCGCTAGCTTAATCGGTTAACCACCAGGGTTTGATAGAGTGAACATGGTTTAGAAGCCTTTTCCTGACTGGTGATTCCATCAGAAAAAGGCTTTAAGTTGAAGTAGGTTTAACGGTCATGGGTTTGATTCAAGCTTCCCGAGGTACCCGGGATGTGCTTCCGGATGAAATTGTCTATTGGCAACGTGTAGAAGCTGTGGCCCGCCAAATTCTGACTGGGGCAGCCTACCGGGAGCTTCGCACCCCTATTTTTGAGCAGACCGATTTGTTTGAGCGGGGCATTGGCGAAGCCACTGACATTGTGGGCAAAGAAATGTACACCTTTAGCGATCGCGGCGATCGCTCGATTACTCTGCGTCCAGAAGGGACGGCCGGGGCAGTTCGCGCCTTTATTGAGCACAAACTCCATGCCCAGGGCGGGGTTCAACGTCTATGGTATCAGGGGCCGATGTTTCGCTACGAACGCCCCCAGGCCGGTCGGCAGCGGCAGTTTCATCAGTTAGGGGTAGAGGTTTTAGGCAGTGCTGACCCCAGGGCCGATGCTGAGGTGATTGCGATCGCAGTAGATCTACTCCAAACCCTGGGGCTTAAAGCCTGGTCGCTGGATCTTAACTCAGTGGGTAATCCTGAAGATCGCCAACGTTATCGGCAAGCATTGATTGATTATTTAACCCCCTACCAAACCGATCTAGATAGTGATTCCCAAGCCCGCTTGCAACGAAATCCCCTACGAATCTTAGATAGTAAAGATCCCCGCACCCAAGAAATCGCCCAAGCGGCCCCCAGCATTCTGGACTATCTGGGGCCAGACTCCCAAGCTCATTTTCAACAGGTTCAGCAACACTTAAACAATTTGGGCATTCCCTATCAACTTAATCCCTGTCTAGTCCGGGGGCTAGACTACTACACCCACACCGCCTTTGAAATCCTAACCCCAGACCTGGGGGCCCAGGCAACGGTTTGTGGTGGCGGTCGCTACGATCGCCTGGTTGCCGAGTTAGGTGGCCCTAATACCCCGGCCATCGGCTGGGCAATTGGCTTAGAGCGGCTAATCTTACTGCTGCAACAGTTATCGCTTTCCTTGGCCCCAGAAATAGACTTTTATCTGGCATCTCAAGGGGAATTGGCCCAGTCCCAGGCCCTGGCCTTTTCTCAGCAGCTGCGTCAAGTCGGGTTTGCGGTGGAACTTGACCTGAGTGGGAGCGCCTTCGGCAAACAACTTAAACGGGCTAGTCGCAGTGGGGCTCCCGTTTGTCTGATCTTAGGTGAGACTGAGGCTGAAAACCAAACGGTTCAGCTTAAGTGGCTAGCCTCAGGAGAGCAGCAACTCCTGTCCCAGGCAGACCTGCTCCAGAACGCCGAGGCGCTACGGCAAGAACTTTCTCTTAAAGCGCAAGCCTAGGGGAGTTGGGCCTAATTTGCTGCCTCTTAATTTGCATCAAAAAGATAACCCAGGCGTAGACAACCGATATTAAGTGAAACTTAAGAAACGACTGCTAGACTAACGATACTTCTAAGGTTGCTGCTTTCTCAGCATCAGCCAGACCCTATCCGAACCATAGATTTAGAGCATGCAAGATTGGGAATTTTTAATTCAACAACAAGGGGATTTGACCTGGTTGCCCCTTGAGTCACCTGCAGCTGAGATTTTAGCCGGTTGCTATCAAGTCATTGCCCACCCACTAAATTCCGACCTGGCAGTGGGCCATTCAGTCACCGTTCAAGTTACCCGGCTGTTTGCTCGGGATGGTATTCCTCAACGGCACTTTGAGCAGCGATCGCAGCGGATCACTCCCGACGGACTTGTGATTATTCCCTTTACCTTCTTAGAAGCTGGGCTTTGGACCCTCTGTTGCTCTCGTAGCCAGGCTTCTGGCCTAGATGCAGCCGCAGATCCTGAGGCTGAGTCAGTGCAATTGCAGGTGCTGCCCCAAGAGAGTGAGATTCCCGATGCTCCCCTGCCAGGGCTACCCCTAGGCATCAAGTCGGAGCCAGCCTCTGCTTTGCCGACATTGGCGATCAGTTGGGAGCCGGTAGCTTTTCAGCTTCCTAGACCTAAGCGCCTTAAACAAATTGCCTCTGCGCTTTTAAGCCTAGACCAGGCTGCCTATCGGGCTATGGCCGGAGAGTGCTTAACTGTAACCGGGCAGGCTGCCATTTCAGGCACGCTGGAACTTTGCCTGTTGGAGGTTAAGACTGCCCAGGTGTTGCATCGTCAGCAACAACCGCTTGCTGACCCGTCAGATCAGTTCACCTGCACCTTTGAGGTGCCGACTGGTTATCCAGAAATTTTAGGGGAGATCACGCTGTTAGAGGCGGGAGATTTATCTGCGGCCATAGAGACTCAAGCCTTTAGAATTGCGGTTGACTCAGCGGTAAGTGCGCCTGCTCTCAAAGCATCTTCGGAGAATCAACAGCGGCAGTCACCGACGTTGGATTTGCCCACATTTAGCCAATCCAGAGCAAATTGGTGCTTACAGGTGGTTCCAGTAACGCTACCGCCTAAAATTCACCAGTCTTCTAGCCAGCAGCGGCTCAAGCCCCCCCAATTACCCGTGCTTCCCCGACCACAACCCCTGCGCGTTCCCCTAGCAGTCCAGTCTGGATCTAGGGTCAGAAATGAATCTGCATCCATGGCAGCTGCCTTTGAGGCCCTGCGGCTGCGAGAGCGATTTTGGTTGACCCTCGATAGCCTATCTCGTGAAATTATTGCTGGTGACGAGCCCCTTGAGGCTAGCCCCAGGACAACTAGTCTGATGGAACCCGCTATCCTAGAAGAAGCCCCCAGTCACCATCAGGTTTCCCTACCGGCACTTTCCTCCCCATCCCAGGACTCCGAAGCTCTGACCCCGGTTCAAACGCTGTTGGCTCCTGAGGTGAGTGTTCCAGAAATACTCCTAGCAGGAACACCCCTGAGAGTATCGGTTCGATTGCCTCTTACCCCTTCTAACTTGGGTGTTAAGTTGTGGGTCTATGATTCTCAAACCCAGGCGGTGCTAGAGGGTCCTCGCTGGCTAACCGACTTCAAGCCAAATCCGCAGCTAGAGGTTTTAGAAACCGCTACTCAAATAGTCCTCCCCCTCCAAGTGACAGAAGTAGATTTTGCTGCGATCGCAGTTGATCTATCCACCCAGCAGGAAAGTCCTAAAACGGTGGTTCATCGTCGGATTGACCCGGTAAATGCTGCCGATGGGTTACCTAAGCTTGAGGGTCTGTAATTTGCCCTGGCAGTCTCTGGCACAAACCTTATGAAAGTTTGGATTGCTAGCTTTTTTATTCTCTTGGCCTTAGTTCAGTTTTATCAGTGGCTGAGGATCTTAACCATTCCGCTGCCATTTTTACTTCTAGGCGGAGCAATCTTAGCGATTGTCTCTAACACCGTCCCTTTGCAGCCCCAGAAGTCTCAGGATGCAATTTCAGACCAACCGGAGCCACCGTCCAATACCCTTCCCTAGCGGCCCATGCTGCGTTTGAGTTGATCTAGCTCTTCATCCATTTCCCACCGCTTAAACTGCTCTTCTAGGGGATCAGGCTCCGGGGTGAAACCACTTTGATACCACCCACTAACATCCCGGTTCGGCGTTGGTTCCGAGGTTGATCGCGCTGCTGCCTCTACCTGGGCTTTAACCGCCCGGTCTTGAACCTCCTGGCGTCGGATCTGGATTTTCTGCAATAGCGTTTCGGTTTGCTCCAGGCGCTCTTTGAGCATCTCCATCTGCCCCCAGCGTTGATTTCCCTGGCGCAGCAGGGCTGCTTCCCGCACTTGGGCAGCCTGAGCTAAATCTTGCCGACCAGCCGCTTGGGCCTTTTCGGTGCGGAGGTGCCAGCGTTGAATTTCTTGGGCCGTTTCTAAAATGTCTGCTTCCTGCTGCTGTTGTTGCTGGCGAAGGTTAGTGATCAGCCGCAGTGTCTCTTCCTCCTGATCTCGAAGTTTTTCCTCTAGGGCTTGCAACTCAAGCTGGGGATGTTGCCGCAGAAACTCTTCTAGCCGCATTTCTAAGAACCGGCTTAGGTCATCAAATAAGCCCATGACAAACGATCGCAGTAGCAAAGAATGTCTTTATTCTAAGAGAAGCTGGTCTAGGTTTTCACCGTAGCTGCCTGATTGGCTTGGCAGCAGATAGATTTATTCACAAGCCCTCAGGCGGGTTAGCTGTAAGACAATTTCATCGATCGCTGCTCTTAAAGTGCTCCCCGGCAAATCAGCCTGGTTGACCACGATGCTAAACACGAGGGGGCGAAAGTTAGGGCTATTGAGATACCCAGATAGGGCTGCCACCCCGCTCAGGCTACCCGTTTTTGCCTGGAGAATCCCTTCTGCCGGGGTATCTTGAAAGCGATTTTCAAGGGTGCCACTGATCCCGGCAACGGGCAAAGAGGACTTGTAAGTAGAGAATTCTGACGATCTGGCCATCGCCTTAAGGGTTTGCACCAGTGCCGTTGGACTGACAAGATTCCGGCGAGATAAGCCGGAGCCATCTGCTAAGACATAACCATCGGGATCAACGCCCAAGCGGGTCAGGGTTGTGTTGACCACCGCTAATCCAAGCTCGGCCGTGTCTCCCTGTTCTTGGTGGAGAGTGCCTAGGGTCTTGAGCAAAGACTCCGCATAGAGATTATTACTCTCCTGATTGGTTTCCACTAGCAATTGGGCCAGGGGCGCAGAGGCAACCGCTGCCACTTCTAGAGGATTTTTCAGTCGGGGAGCTGGGGAAAGCAGCGCGGGTTGAACTGAGATTTGATGGGTGGCTAATACCCTTTGAAAGTGTTGTAAAAAATTCTGGGTGGGGTCGAAGACAGGCACTTGAACTGTTTCAGGCGCAGCTCCGGCTCGCAACTGACCAGCAATTGTAACCACGGGGGTGCTTAAGGCGCGTTCGACTTCAATAAATTCTGCTGCTTGGGCGGCTACGGTCTGGGCGGAGTTTTTAACCCCCCAGCCGCGAGCTGCGATCGGATCAAGCCATTCCACCCGCAGAGGTTGCCCCAGGGCTTGGGGCCAGAGCTTTAGATCCAGAGAATTTTGATTCAGGATCAGGCTATTGACCGGGCTACCATCCCCTGACTGAATATCTGCCACTTCCCAACTGGGCTGGATCACTGGACCTCGGTAATAGCTATCATCGGCAATCAGTTGAGCCTGGCGAATGCCGCGACGCTGAAGTTGCTGCGCCAAGCGCTGTAGCTGAGGGTCTGTCAAGCTAGGATCTCCGCGACCAATGACCCGGAGGATCGTTGGGCGAGAGCTTAGTTGGTAGACAGAGGTGCGAAATTGAAAGTTTGGCCCCAGCCGCTGCAGGGCTGCCGCCGTGACCAAAAGCTTTGCCGTAGAAGCCGGGAGAAAATAGCGTTGAGCATCTCTGGTGTAAAGGGTTTGTCCGGATAAAGTTTGCACCAAAACTCCCCAACGGGCATGGGCAAATTTTGGTTGGCTGTTCCCAGGCTGTCTCCCAGCCAGGATTGGCTCAATTGCTCTGGCTAAATCTCTTTGGCAAACAGGACTTGCCTGGGGTGGAGGTAATTTCTTGGGAGAGAGGGTTGGGGCCTGATCGGTTCCTGTTGCTTTGCCCCCTCCCAACTGCAGCCCAAGAAACAGAAATAACATCCCCATCGACTTCAGGGATCTAGGCATGGGTGTTGTCCATCCAAGGTGTATCAGACTCAAACGCTGGCAGCTATCTTCTCATCAAAGCAGACTTATTCAACAGCAAAGTGAAGCTTTGCCATCGTGGTGAGGCTCGGGTGACGCTTGTAACTTGATTTTCTATACTGGGGTCTTTAAGCCCTTTTAATACTTCTGACTTTTGCTGAGGAGCATCGATGAAATCTAAATTACTGGTCTGGCTGGCGATGCTTCGAGGGGTTCTGCGCCACAACCTGCGTTGGATGTCTTGGAATCTCTTTTTGGCCTTTATTCCCTTAGCGTTAAGTGTTTGGTTGTTTCGTCGTCGGGACGTGGCCCAAAAATCAACCTCTTTGCTCTGGTGGCTGGGGCTGATTGTCTTTATCGCCTTTTTGCCCAATGCCCCCTATATTCTCACCGATATTATTCATTTGGTCGAGGATATTCGCCGTCAGAACTCTATTTGGGTGATTACCCTGATTGTGATTCCGCAATATATTCTGTTTATCTTTGCTGGGTTTGAAGCTTACGTATTGTCCTTGATTAACCTGGGTTACTATCTCAACCGGCGAGGCTGGGGACAGTGGATCGTCTGGGCTGAAATCGCAATTCATGCTTTGTCTGCAATTGGAATTTACCTGGGACGATTTTTGCGGTTCAACAGTTGGGATTTGATCACCAACCTGGACACGATCGCTGGGACGGTGCTTGATGATTTGGCCCAGAAGCGGCCCCTAGCGGTGATGATAATTACCTTTGCGATCGTTGGGGGTCTTTACTGGCTGATGAAGTCAATTACTTTGGCCGTGTTACTGCAAAGGAGCAATACCAAGCGACGGCGACAAGCAGCCCTCTCAGATCAAGGGTTGAAACAGAGCCGCTAAACTACTTAGCCTAAAACTTTAGTCAAGATTTGGGGAGCTCAGGAGTAAGATAAAGCTAGTTCAGGAGAACCGTCATGGCAACCCAAGCTGATAACCAGACCAATGAAAATTCTGGAGAGAAGGCGATTACAGATCTCCAACTGCGTCCGCTCCCCCAGCAGCGACCTATCGCCCCCAACTCACCGGCAGAGGAAGATATTGAGAAAATGATTGGCTACCTAGATTGACCCCAGTTTTTCATCCAGGTAAGAATTAGCTTATCTTCTTGCTTGCCCCAGTTCTGCACGAAATTGTTCAACTTCGTCAGTGAAGCCAATGGGCAAGACAGCTTCGACATTCTCATGGGGCCGGGGGATAATCACCCAGGACTCTAAAGTGCCGCCGTGAACCCGTTCAACGGCATCAATGCCAGCAGCAACGGCTGTTTTTACCTCTGAGACATCTCCGCGGATAATCACGGTAAACCGGGCACTACCCACTCGGATATAGCTGACCAGGGCTACGCTTCCGGCTTTGAGCATTGCATCTGACGCTGCTAACACAGCAGGAAACCCTTTCGTTTCAATTGTTCCAACTGCGGCTAGCATTCTACTCTCCTGGGTTTAATGATGTGATTCTAGGTCCAACGTTTATTGTACGAGCCTCAATACCAAATTGAGTGAAACTGCCAGGGAATTTTCCGGGAACAAGATCTGCTCAGAAGGAAGCTGTCAGCAGTCTTACCTATTAGGTCAGGGCCTATTAGATCGGGTTTGCCAATTAAGGACTGACTAACTTACTAGTCGAGGGTCCGAAACATTTCTACCTTATCGCTATAGTCAATGGGCAGAACTGCCTGAACATTCTCTGGCGGATTGGGAATGATATAGTGGGTAATCACTTCTCCCCCAAAGACTTGTTCCCCGGCCTCAATTCCGGCGGCCACCGCCGGCTTGACCTCAGAGATGCGGCCCCGGATAGTGACCATAAACCGAGCGCTTTCAGATTTGCCAAAGTAGACTAGGGTCACTTCCCCAGCTTTGACCATGGCATCGGCGGCTGCCAGGGTGGCAGGAAATCCTAGCAACTCAATTACACCCACCGCAGCCGTCATCTTTTTTTTGCTCCTAAATTTATCCAAGCCTTTATGCTTATTGTAGAGAAGATTAGCAGACCCCTTTCTAAAGATTTTCCTCAGGTGGGGATGCCTGGAACGCCAATCTCCAGGGAAGCAAAGACCTCCCCCTGCTCTAGAACTACTTTCGTAAACCTAGATTAACGAAAAATACCTTTTTTAAAGTAATGTGTGCTTCTGCCCAAGTCTTTCGACAAGCCCCCACACTTTAAGCAGAAAGATATATCCTTTTTTTCAGTGGCCAAGAGGAATGTAGCCTATGTATGCATTAGAACATTACTACAGCATTCTTGAGCTAGAGCCGGGTGGTTCTCTAGAGGAGATTAACCAAGCTTATCGAGACTTAGCCTTTGTCTGGCATCCCGATCGCTATACCCACAATCCCCGACTCCAGCAAAAAGCTGAAGCAAAACTTCAGGCTGTGAATGAAGCCCATGAGCATCTTTGCTGTCATCGAACTGCTCCCCGGCGATCGCCCCCGCCCCCTCAGCCATCTCCTCCTCCTCCCTCACCCCCAAGGGCAGCAAAGAGAAAAGCTACCCAGGAGGAACCCCGGACTCACCACGCCAGTCCTGAGCAGCCGAAGCAGGCGCCCAAACAAGAACCTCGTAAAGAGTCCCGAGCCCAACAGCCCCAAGAAGATAGTCGCCACCAGGCTAGCCCCCCCAGAGATTCCAAAGATTCCAGAGATTACGACAGAGACCATACCAGAGACTTTAAAGAACCTCAGCGGGGAGAACGGGAGCATATTCAAATGCCCTGCAACAACTACAACAACTGTGTGTGGCTAGATTAACCGAGGCAGCCGAGAGCTATATCAAATCCGACTGATTAAGCATGCATAGGTCATTCCTCGCCTCGCTCGGAATATCAGTCTGGATAATAGATTGAGATACTATAGCCCTCCGGGCATGACTACGCTAACGACAGGTTACTCCTTCGGAGTCGCTTTGCGAGCAGCATGACTAAGAAGATTTGAGACTACCCCGTGTTGCGCATCCCTGCCGCAATCCCATTAATGGTCAATAGCGCTCCCCGGAGCAATTCTCCCTTGCTATAGCGGGAGCGAAAGACCCCAGAGGCACTCATGGTTTGATGCTGACGCAGGCGCTTTAAGAGAGAGACTTGCAAAAATCCCAGGGGGACAATTGTGCCATTGCGGAG
>JBGTDP010000351.1:0-2433 GCA_041748255.1 Thermosynechococcaceae cyanobacterium
AAACGGAACGAATTGTTCTTGAAAGTAAGCAAAGGGTAAAAAACTGTTCATGCAAAAAGTGGTTTCAATCTCTGGTGAACGGGTTTATTCAGTTACAAGCTTGCGGCAGATGTATTGAGCGTATTCGGGAGCAAGGGAGTCAGCTTCAATCAGCTCAAAACCTGCTTGCTTCAGCATACCTTCAATAATCCATCCAAAGGTGCTGTGTTCTTCTCGAACATGCATCTCAAAGTCGCTTGCAGTGAATCCCTGTCCCGGAGGCTGGGCAACCCGATCAATCCATTTATCAATGGAAGATTGATAGTCTGAGGGCGCAAATGAAAACACCACATCTCGCAGGTATAAGGATACCGCCAGGCTTGAGCATTGCAGCGATTCCTAACAAAGCCACTTGCTTCCAAAAATCTGGCAAATGATGCAGCGCAGCTTTGGTGACAACAAAGTCTACCGGATCGGCTTGATGCTCATAGGTGAGAAAGCCAGCCTGGTGGAACTCGATATTTGTCAGCCCCTGAGCACGATTTCTGGCATAGATGAGCATTGCCTGGGAGATATCCACAGCATAGACGCGATCGCAGGTGCGGGCAGCTTGGACCGCGAAGGATCCAGTGCCTGTGCCCAGATCAATCAGTCTATGAGCTGCGGTGATCCCTAGTCGATCAATCAGCGCTTGATCTTTTGCTGGATCAGTCCGCTGGTTGCGATCGTAGGCAGCAACTTGTACCTGGTCTTCAAAGTCAACCCCAACCTGTTGCATTTCGTCGTAGAACCAGGCAGGTACAGTCATGCTTCTCTCCGGGGTACGGATTTATAGAACCTGAAAAGACAGTCCCAGTGATGTTATCTGCCTCTGACTCAGGACTTCTAGTTACGAAGAGTAGTCAAGAATTCTTCGTTGATCGAACGATCACTACTGATCATACTTAAGCCTCACTGCTCAAATTGTGCCAATTTTGTATTTTCCCCTGAAAGTTTTGGCCCAGTCTCGAGGCTCAGCAGGTTCTCGCAGCGTAGCCTATCTAAACTGGCAAGGAGCCCTTGACTGATTGATCCCCTCAACCCTTTGTATAAAGCTCAGAGCGCTCAATTCTTTCAGGTTCAGCTTTACCAGCCGCTGCCCATTCTGTCATCGCTGGCAGGGAGTTAATCGTTTCTGCGTAGGCTTGGGCTACTGGACCGAGTTCCACACTATAGGTGGTAAATCGAGAGACAACCGGGGCAAACATGGCATCGGCGATCGTAAACTGACCGAATAAGAAATCCCCCTTGTCTCCAAATTCTTGGCGGCAATTTTGCCAAATCGCTGTAATTCGCTGAATGTCTTCCTCAACACCGGGGGCCATGCCTTTTCCTGGCAATTGGACCCGAATGTTCATTGGCATGTGTTAGCGCAGAGCTTGAAAGCCGCTGTGCATCTCAGCGCTGATCGAACGGGCGATCGCTCTTGCTTGAGGCTCCTGGGGCCATAAATTTGCTGCGGGGAAACACTCTGCCAAGTATTCACAAATTGCTAATGATTCCCACACGGTTAGGTTTCCATGCTTTAGGATAGGCACTTTTCCGGCGGGGGAATATTGGAGGATTTCTTGCTTGGCGGTAGGCGTATAGAGGGGAATCCGCACTTCGTCAAACTCGACCCCCATTTGCTTCAAAACCAGCCAGGGACGCAGGGACCAGGAAGAGTAGTTCTTATTGCCGATGATCAGGGTGAAGGGGGCCATTAGTTTTACCTTTGCCAGTGCTTGGGAAGTAAGGGAAACCATCCTGCTGCCACCAGTCCCTTGTCTAGCTAGGTTTCACACCAACCAAAAGGGCCAGTTCCAGCCATTTCCAGTAGCAGTCTACATCGATAAAACCAATCTCCCGCATCCAGGTGAGCTGGGTCTGCACATCTAAAAGTTTGTTGGAGGGATCTTCACTCTCCAGGCTGTAGCCAATCCTATGGAGAAAGCGCTCATGGAGAGCCGGGGTGGAGGAGGCGACGTGCTCCAAATTGCAGAACACACCTCCCGGTCTTAGCAACTGAAAAATCTCGGTGTAGAGCGATCGCTTGCGATCGTCGGTGCAATGGTGAATCGCAAAGCTGGAAACAACGGCATCAAAGGGTTCCCATTCAGGCAAAGGATTGTCCAGATTATGTTCAACCACTGCCACGGTTGGATCATTGTCAAATCTGGCGCGCACCGCCTTCAACATTGCCGGAGAGAAATCCAGAGCAATTCCCTGAGTTTGGGGACAATCAATTTTTAGCAAGGCCAGCAACCGCCCATCGCCAGTGCCCAGATCCAAAATCCGTTTCACATCCTGGGGCACCTGTTCCAGCAAAACCGACTCTCCCTCGGTGCGGTGAGGAATTTGGTCAGCCCTGGCTAGATAGTCCAGGGCATGGTCTGAGGAGGTCCACTGGTTGATAGAAGTCATGAGGGCTTACCG
>JBGTDP010000352.1:0-1688 GCA_041748255.1 Thermosynechococcaceae cyanobacterium
TCGGCCTGTTCTGATGCTGTCAAAGTGATAGAGGCCGCAGTTAGCCTTGGCATGAGGAGTATCCTCTTACGCCCGACTCCTTAATAGTAGACATTTTTCTGCCGGACGGTACTAGCCTAATTCTTCTCAAACACGTTCTAAAGACAAACCCGAAGAACGGAAAGAAATGCAACACCAGGCATGGTATGTCGATGACATTACGCTAAACACATTTAATGAACTTGATGATGCTAAACGGTATGAGCCGAAGGATGTAGTTCTGCTACTCGACTGGTTTAACGAGGCTCAAAAACTATGGGGAATTTACGAAGTTATTAGATTGGGAATATTGCGCTATTCCAAAGCTATCATTGATGAATATAGGCTTGCCGCGAAATGAACATTACAACAATCCTAACAGTGACAGAACAAGGCGCTGCACCCGAGTGCAACTACAGTTGAGGCAAGTTTAGGGCGGTGGATGACGACCCAGCAATTCCTCTTCTGTCCGAATCGCCAACATTATTGACCGATTCAAATCAAGTGCTTGCACTGTTGCTCGACCTGTAGCTGTCAATCCGACAACTTGTACACCCTTCCAGGCAAAGTGTTGTTTCCATGCGGCAATTCACTCAGGAGCAGAATCTTCGAACGCGGCTTGAATTCGATCCAGCTCCAGTTGGGCTAAGTTATCCACCGTCCAGTTGGCTTGACGCTGGAGCATGTGGAACGGATAGGTATGGGCAACACCCACAACCGGGATGCCAGCTTGTTTGGCTGCTGTAATTCCGGTAAAGGTATCTTCGATCACTAGACACTCAGAGGGCTCAAGCTCAAGCCCTTGATATTTTTGATTTAAGTAGTCAATAGCCAATAAATACCCATCGGGTGCTGGTTTGCTGACTGGAGAGTCTTCTGCAGTCACAATCACCTGAAAATTTTGGCTCAGTTGAGCTTTATCTAGAACGGCTTGAATTTCAGCCTGCACAGCCCCACTGACGATCGCCAGCTTGATCTCGGCGTTCTGGAGCTGGGCAACAAGTGCTGTTAGCCCAGGAAAGATCGGCAGCACCTCCATCTCGACCAGTTGCTGTTGATAGGCTTGAGACTTCTGGGCAATCAATTTCTCTAGATAGGCCTCTGTCACTACGCGCCCCCGGTTGGTCAGCAGATCTTTAAGACCAGCGCGATCGCTGCGGCCCAAACAAAATTGCCAATAATCTTCTGGTCGGGGCCGGAGGTTTTCGTCAATCACTATTTGGTCGACGAGCTGCTGATGAAGGGGCTGATCATCCACAATCACGCCATTAAAGTTAAATAGAACCGCCCTGAGACTCATACCGATCCCCTAAGCAAGGGCCGGTAACCCTTCTGGCACTAACTCAGTCCCTGGAATCGCATCTAAGTCCGCTGAAGAAAGGGGTTTGACTCCCTGGGTGATTTGATTTAGGCCCCAGTTGGATTCTGTCTTCACGGCCCCAAAGCCCGCCGCTCCCATCCAGGCATCAAGGCTAGCAGCCGCATAGGACTGGATATAGGGTTCCTCAAACAAATCATGCAGCCAGGTTAATTGCCTCAGGGTTTCTTGATTGGCATCCAGCACCAGAATCTGGCCGCCAACTTTAAGCAGCCGGTAGGCTTCCTGGAGAATTCGGCGGGCAACCATGGGTGGGGTTTCATGGAACAACAGCGAAGCGGTGACCAGATCA
>JBGTDP010000353.1:0-9550 GCA_041748255.1 Thermosynechococcaceae cyanobacterium
TCGGTGCAGGCATTCTTGACCCAGGCCGTACTACAACGATTTTGATAAATTCATTTCCCCTATCCCCATGATTGCCACTCAGGAAAAAAACCTCGCCACCCAGGTTCGTTCTGACTTTCCAATTTTGCATCAACAGATCAATGGAAAGCCTCTGGTTTATCTGGATAACGCTGCCACCTCTCAAAAGCCTTTGGCAGTCCTCAAGGCCCTCCAGAACTACTACGAGCAGGATAATTCCAACGTCCACCGGGGGGTTCATACCCTGAGTGCTCGGGCAACCGATGGTTACGAAGCAGCCAGAGATAAAGTGGCAGCGTTTGTCAATGCCGCTTCCAGGCAGGAGATTGTCTTTACCCGCAACGCCAGTGAAGCGATTAACCTGGTGGCCTACACCTGGGGAGTTCAAAATCTACAACCGGGGGATGAGATTATCCTCTCGGTGATGGAGCACCACAGTAATTTAATTCCCTGGCAGTTGCTGGCCCAGCGCACCGGCGCAGTGCTCAAGTTTGTGGAGCTAACCGCCACCCAGGAATTTGACCTAGAGCAGTTCAAGTCTTTACTCGGCCCTAAAACCCGTCTGGTTTCAGTGGTGCATGTTTCTAACACCTTGGGGTGTATCAACCCAGTGCAGGAGATTACCCAACTGGCTCACCAGCAAGGTGCCAGAGTTTTAATTGATGCCTGCCAGAGTGTGCCCCACCTGCCGGTGGATGTACAGGCAATGAATTGTGACTGGTTGGTGGCCTCTGGACATAAGATGTGCGCCCCCACGGGAATTGGGTTTCTCTACGGCAAGCTGGATTTGCTGCGGTCGATGCCCCCATTTTTAGGGGGAGGAGAAATGATCGCCGATGTGTTTCTAGACCACGCCACCTATGCCGACCTGCCCCATAAGTTTGAAGCCGGAACCCCAGCGATCGGCGAAGCGATCGCCCTGGGGGCAGCCGTAGACTACCTCAGTAATCTGGGGATGGAAAATATTCATGCCTACGAAGAAGAATTAACGGCTTATTTATTTGAGCAACTGCAACAAATCTCAGAAATTCAGCTCTATGGACCGCAACCCAGCGCTGACGGTAAGGGTAGAGCCGCCCTGGCTTCTTTTACTGCTGGGGAGGTGCATCCTCACGACCTCTCGACCATTTTGGATCAAGCTGGGGTCGCGATTCGGGCCGGTCATCACTGCACCCAGCCTCTCCACCGCTATCTAGGGATTCAATCCACTGCCCGAGCTAGCCTTTACTTTTACAATACTCGCTCAGAAATTGACACCTTTATCCTGTCTCTTAAGGAAGCGATAGAGTTCTTCGGTAGCATTTTTGGTTAGGCTTGGCGCTATCCTACTCCAGGCTGATTAACCCGATCTGCCACATTGAGATCATTAAGATAGCTGTTTATTATTGGGGGCAAGGTAAAGCAATGATTCCATCCTGGTTAATCATCGGTGGTGTGACGCTGGTGGTTGCATTGGCAGGGAGACTTGTTCGCTCTAGTGATGCTTCCTGGTTTTATAATCTTCAGACCCCTGAATGGCTGACCTTTGAGTGGGCAATTCCCCTGATCTGGACGACAATTTTTATCTGTGGCGCCTGGTCTGCCTATCTCGTTTGGAAGCAAGTTCCGGGAAGTTCTCAAACCTGGCTGCGGATGGGACTTTATTTGCTACTTGAAATTGCGATCGTTGCTTATATCCCTTCAATTTTGTGGTTTCACAATCTCAAAATAGGCACAGCCGTCGGCGGACTAGGTATCGTCCTGGGACTTTTGCTGATAGGGCTGGTCTGGCCGGTTTCTAGCCGGGCAGAGTTGTTACTGCTTCCTTATCTACTGTGGAGTCCGATTGGCACATTTACCACCTGGCAGATGATCCAGCTCAACCCGAATGCAGCTTAAGTCTGCTGCTGGAAGTCTCGCTTCCACACAGGACAGAACTTGAGAATACTGATCAGCGTTTCATCTCCTTCGATCTAACTAGAGGCTGATTCCTAAACTTTTGGCAAGTGAAAATATAGCGGCAGCAAACTGATTGCCTCATACTGATAGAAGGCTCAGTAAAGGATAAAGGGATGATTAAATCCTGGATGGTCATTGGTGGTGTGACGCTGCTAGTTGCCCTCGCTGGAGGGTTGGTTCGGCCTCGGGATACGAAATGGTTTAAGCGTCTGCAGCGACCCCCCTGGCTGTCATTTGAGGCCGCGATTCCTATAATCTGGACATTTATTTTTATCTGCGGCGCTTGGTCAGCCTATATTGTTTGGGAGCAAAATCCTGGTAGCCCGTTTACCTGGTTTTTGATGGCCTATTATTTGCTAGTAGAACTTGTAATCATTGCCTACACACCGGTGATGCTAGGTCTCCATAGCTTAAGGGTGGGAACAATAATCGGGGGTGTTGGAGCAGTTTTAGGGGCGATCCTAACCGTGATTGTGGGGCTGATGGTCTCTGGATGGGCTGCTTTATTGCTAATTCCCTACGTGATCTGGAGTCCGATTGGTACTTTTACCACCTGGCAGATGATTCAGCTTAATCCCAATGATGCTTAAAGCTAATTCAAATCCGGGCCAATTGGCTTAGATTGAAAGGCCAAGGCACTGATTAGCGCGTTATAGCCTTGCTCAAGCAACCCCTCTAAAGGTCTTACCTGTAGCGTTGAGTTAGAAGAATGTGACTTTAGCTAGAGGAAGGAACACCCAACAACTCTGTACGATTTACTCGCATGAGTGAAAAAGAACTTCCTCTGTATGTATTTAGTGCACTCTAAGGAGTAATTCGTGAGCAGGTTTTTCTCTTTGTTCAAGACCCTAAAGTTACGTCAGGTCTTAACGGTCTTTTTTGTAGGTGTGGGATTATTTGTTACCACTGCTTGTAGTCCAGCAAACAGTGCTCAAGGTGCAAGCCCTAACAAAAATCTTCCCGTTCAAGTCGGCGGGCAAAACAACCCCCATAAAGGGGGTGGGGATAATATCTTAAATTCTAAAACCTACACCAACCCCCAGGCTGACGTTAAGTCAGCTCCAGGAAATCAGGCCACTCAGCAGTTACATCCAACATACGTAGTAGCAACTACGAATCTGGATGACAATCGTTCTAAGCTGCTTTATCCAGGCTCAGATCAGCTCAATACTCCCCAGCGGATCCAAGAGCTAGAAGCCCAAGCCACTCAAGCTGCAGAGGCAGCCCAGCCTGTCTTAACCCAAACAGACCCCAATGGAACGATCTTAGAGAAAACCCAAAAAGCCTTTAAGGATGCCTCTTCTTTCCTAGGAGACAAAGCAGAGGAAGCTTATCAAAGACCTGAGATGCAAGCGAATCCAGCTACAAACGAATAAGATCTTCTGGATGTAGCTTTTATAGAGATCACACCCGCAAAGCTTTTAAAGCTTATGCATTATGTGATCTAGAGGTTTCATCCCCAGTACTCAATCATTGAATAGGAGTTGTTTTATGAAAAAGCTAACTGCTTTTATTAAGCGTTTGCGATTGAACCAAGTTTTGACTGTTTTTCTGGCAGGAATATTACTGCTAGTCAGTACTGCCTGTAGCAACAGTGGACCTGGTAATCCCTTGTCATCCAATCGCGCCAGCGATGTCCGTGAAGACGTTCCTAAAAATGCCACGGATTCTCAGTATGAAGGTGGCATGAACCAGTACAGCGATGTTGATCCTCGGTTCAACGAGAAACCTGCTCAATCCAAGGCTAAATCGCTGATAGATAAAGCTGAGCGGAATTTAAATCAAAATAGCGTTGATAGCAAAGATCAATTTGCTCGTAACTATCGTCAAGGTAAGCCGGTGGGAGAGCGGGTAAATGAGATTGGTAAAGATGTCAATCAATCAACCCAAGAAACCGCTGAGGATTTTACTGAAGGAGCCCAGCGCGGGATTTCTAATCTGAAGCAAAATGCAAGTGATTTTGTCAAAGGTACTCAGCGCACTGCTGAGGATGCTACCGAAGGGGCCAAGTTTAAGGCTAGCAGAGCTGCCAGCAATGTAAAAGAAGGGGTTAACTCTGCTTCTAATCGCGCTGAGGAAACTGCTGAGCAGGTTGCTGATAGAACCTCTAACCTTGCTAAGCAGAAAACTAGCCAAGCCAGCCGGGGAACTCAACGGGCCCTTGATGATGCCTCTAGGTCTGTCGGTGGCCGCTCCTAGGAACTGTTTTTAACCGTAGAGCTAAATAAATAACCGGTCAGGGAAGACACCGTTTTCTGGCTGGTTTTTTTATGGGTTTCATCTAGGCAAATCAACAACAGCGGCGATCGCCAATGGTAATCTAGTCACAGCTCCGGCCTGGCCCTTCCTTTTGGCTGGCGGAGTTTTCAAACTTATAGGAACCAAGGTTGAACATCCAGAAATGGCTATCGTTGGTAACCCTACTAGGAATCATCCGCGATCGCAACGGCGCAAAAATATTTGGCGCAGCGAGCTGACCGACCTAATCCGAGGGGCATCGGGTGGATTCTTGTTTGGTATCCCGTTGCTTTATACGATGGAGGTTTGGTGGATTGGCTCTTCGAGTGAGCCGCCGCGAATGCTAGCCACTTTGGTGATGAGCTTCATCGCTGCTTTCCTGCTAAATCGCACGGCTGGATTTCGCAAAGTCAAAGGAGTCCGGCCCCTGGCAGCAGTGATGGAAAGTATGGAAGCGATCGCGATCGGAATTATTTGTGCGATTCTTATTCTGTTTCTGCTGCGAGAAATTACTCTGGCAACGCCCCTTAAAGAGGCCCTGGGTAAAGTTGTGTTCGAGAGTCTCCCCTTCACCCTGGGGGTTGCCCTGGCAAGCAGCCAACTCCTAGGAGGCGGTCGTGGCCAAGCCACGAATAATCAGCAAGCAGCTCCCCAGAGCAATGGTAGGCTGCCAGCGACCCTAGCCGATATTGGCGCCACCTTAATCGGGGCAACAATTATTGCCTTTAACATTGCCCCCACTGATGAACTCTCAATGTTATCGGCAGCTGTTTCTGGACCCTGGCTTCTGGGGGTAATGGCGGCCTCTTTAGTGATTTCCTACGGGATTGTGTTTGTGGCTGGCTTTTCTGAGCAAGAAAAACGAATTCAGCAGCAGGGAATTTTTCAAGGTCCCTTTAGCGAAACCGTAATCTCTTATCTGGTGTCTTTGATTGCCTCAGCGGGAATGCTGTGGTTTTTCCAGCAGCTAAGTGTCGAAGATCCCTGGTCAATGTGGTTGAGCTTTACAATTTTGCTAGGATTGCCAGCGACCATTGGCGGCGCCGCCGGACGTTTAGCCCTATGAGTCAAACCCAGTCTTCTCGCCCCTCTGACAATCGGAATCGGCCACGCACTTTGGCGGAGTGGACCACCTCAGGAATTGCGATCGCGATCTTGGCCGGGATTGCCGGCCTAATTGCATATAGTTGGTTGGCCGGGGAGGATCAACCCCCCGTCTTAACCGTCAGCCAAAATAGCGCTACTCGTCAGGCAAAGGGAAGCTTTTACGTCCCTTTCTCAATCCGAAATACCGGCAGCAAGACTGCCGAATCTGTACAGGTAACGGCAGAACTCCGGATCAATGGCCAGGTGCAGGCAACCGGAGAGCAACAAATCGAGTTTTTATCTGCGGGAGAAACCGAGGAAGGGGCATTTGTGTTTAACCGTGACCCGAGCCAAAGTGAATTAACCCTCCGGGTTGCCAGCTATAAGTTACCCTAGTTGACCAAACTCGGTATGATTTGAACAGCCTAACCCTAGGTTTGAGTTTTGCAACAAATTTGGAACTTACCCAGGTGTTCGGCACTCTTGAACCCCAGGCCAAATTGGGCCTTTTAATCAGTTACTTGGGTGTTAGCGTTGTCAATGAAACAAGTTTTGGGATTAGCCTTTTTAGGATCTGTGGTGACCCTTCCCGTGCAGGCCAATCAGTCATTGCAAGTTGTCTATCCTCCGGATGATCACCAGACCAGTGCAGAGCAGATTTTCTTTATTGGCTCAGCCTCACCCCAGCAAGCAGTGACAATTAATGGTCAAGTGATCCGAGATCGCAGTCCTGAGGGACATTTTGCCCCCAGCCTTCCCCTAAAGATGGGAGAGAATACCTTTACTTTTCGCAGCGCCAACCAAACCCTGGTTAAAAAGGTCACCAGAACTTCAGCGACCTCCAGCCCCCCCACCGACCTGGGGTTCGTTAAAGACTCGCTCACCCCTGGGGAAGACATTGCCAAACTGCCAGGGGAACCCGTTTGTTTTAGCGCGATCGCGACGCCCAATGCCAAGGTTTCGGTCCAGCTTGCCAATCAACAGATTCCATTAGCAGCTCAAGCCCAAGCAGTCGAATTACCCCCTAACGCCGCTGTTTTAACCCAAACTACACAGCCAGTGGCAAATGCTGCCTCCGGGCTGTATCAAGGATGCATTACAGCTACTCAACCGGGAAGCTTCGGTAAGCCTGTGTTTCAACTGAGTAAAAATGGCCAGACCCTGCGTCAAGCTGGCTCTGGTCAGGTTGAAATTCTCCCTGGCCCTGGTCAGCCTAGATCTGATGGGGGAGTAATTCAGCCTCTCACCTACTCCCTGGCAGAAGTCACCGCTGATCAGGGGGTGGCCCGCACCGGGCCTAGTACCGACTACTCTCGCCTCACCCCGCTGCCCCAGGGAACCCGAGCAGCAATCACTGGTCAGGAGGGCGAGTGGTTACGCCTCGACTATGGTGGCTGGATTAACCAGAAGGAAACTCGCCCCTTAAAGAGTGTCACCCCAGGGCGATCGCTAATTCGAGGGATTCGCTCCCAGCAAGTTCCCGGATGGACAGAGGTGATCTTCCCCCTAGAAGCCCCGGTGCCAGTGACAGTTGATCAACGCGACAGCACCTTTACGTTAACGCTTCACAATACAACAGCTCAAACTGACACCATTTTTGTCCCCCCTGATCCAATTATTTCTCGTCTGGACTGGCAGCAAATTAGCCCTATCCAGGCTCGGTATAGCTTTAAGCTCAAATCAAATCAGCAGTGGGGCTATAAACTTCGCTATCAGGGCACCAGCCTAGTCCTATCCCTGCGACATCCTCCCCAGGCAAATACTTCTCGCAGGGCAGAATACGGCCAGCTAGCCTCTGCCAGCAGTGGCAAAGAGATCCTGTTGGAAAAACAAACGGCAAAAGCAACTGGGCCACTCTCAGGGATCACAATTCTTTTAGATCCTGGCCACGGCAGCAAGAATGATCTTGGCTCCGTAGGCCCGACGGGTTATCCGGAAAAGGATGCCACCCTCGTCATCAGCAAGCTTTTGCGGGATCAGCTGCGCAAGCGCGGCGCAACAGTGGTCATGACCCGGGAGGGCGACGACGATCTCTATCCTCAGGATCGGGTTGATATCATCAACAAAACTGAACCGGATCTGGCTTTGAGCCTGCACTACAATGCCTTGCCCGATAACGGTGATGCTATAAATACCCGTGGGATTGGGGCCTTCTGGTATCACGCCCAAAGTCATGGTTTGGCAGTCTTTCTCCATGACTATTTGGTCCAGAAACTGGGGCGGCCCTCCTATGGTGTGTTCTGGAATAATTTAGCCCTGACCCGCCCAACCGTGGCTCCGGCTGTTTTACTGGAACTCGGCTTTATGATTAATCCGACTGAGTTTGAGTGGATCACGAATCCTCAAGCCCAACAGAAACTGGCTGGGGCCTTAGCTGAGAGACTTGAGGAATGGCTAAAGACAACTCGTAAAAAGAATTAAGTTCAAGCAATACTGCCGCGCTTGCGGGCTTCTTTATAGGAGGTGCCAACATTTCTAAGGCCAGCCCGGATCATTTGCTGTTCTAGCAGGGCAAAAAAGCGAGCGCGATCGCCACCGCGGACCACAGCTTGATTATGGGCCTCGGCCAGAGCAACAGGATATCCATAGCCCTTATGGACTTGGGCCAAGGCAAGACTCAGGGCCTGATCGAGCATCCCTTCAGTTTCAACCACCCAGGCCGGAAATTCTAAGCGAACCACTTCCGAGCCAGCGTGAAGATAACAAAAGTAAATTCTCTGGGAACCGTAGAGCTTTAGAATTGGAGCCGAACTGCGCCAAAGCGGGCTCCGTTGGCCGGGGGCCAATCGTTGTGACCACAGAGCAGTATCTCGCAGGGGGTCTAGCACTTGACAGGGGGGGCGGGAGTGATCGGCACAGTGGACAGTGCAGTTAGGAGCATCATGGGGGCAGGCATGCAGGCGCAGAAAACTCAGGGCCTCCATGCTGCGGGAAGCGCTCAGGTAGCCTACTAAAGGGATGCCTAAGGCTTGAAGTTGTTGCCAAGCCTCTAGAATCGGTTCCAAAATCAGATCCCTGGCTGGGGCCGGAATGGTCTCTAAAAACCAGTAAATCAGCGAACCATCGACCATGGCTAGGGTGGGCATCTGAGCAGCGTCCTGAGCCCAAGTACTAGCCAGTTCAGCCAAAGCCGTGGCCTCTAGCTGGGTGCGACGATATCCCATCCATTCTTCAGTCCGAATCCCCCACTGCCGGGAAGCGTAGAGATCTTGTGGCTGATAGTAGACCTCGGGCAGACTATCCAGCAGCGGCTGCAGATTTTGGCCGTAGTGCAGTCCGACTCGGCCAACATTGATCAAGTAGCAGTAGGCAATCTCATGGTGGCTGGGGGCGATTTGAGAGCCATCCGTTGCCAGGACGGTATGATTTGGGGGAGCGATCGCCAGTTCAATCCGAGTATCCAATGCCTCTACTGGCTCAGCAGCAATGAAGCTGAGGGCCTCCAGCCAAGCTTGGTGCTGAGAGACCAGCTTCGCCTGCAGCGGCTGAGCAGATTCCAACAGGTTTTGAGCGAGCTGTAGCCTCTCAAAAGTAGCGGCTGCTTCTACCGTTAGTTGCTGGCTAACCCCCTGCATTTGTTGAGCTAGTTTGGTCAGATCCAGCATAGATTACCTACAAAGCTCTGCCCCGACTGTATCAAGAATTTTAAGGAGTGGCTAGGTTATTTAAGCCAGGCCTTAAAATCTTGGCCAAACTGTGATAAGGATAAAAGTTGAATTCGCTGATCCTGACGGGCTTGTTCTTTTTCAGCAGGAGTGTTATAGCCCCAGTCTGCTAGGAACAATCTCACATCCTTTAGATCCCCCTGCCCCTCAATTGTTCTCAACGTTTGCAGCCGATCCTCTACGAACCAAAGGGGGGTTGAATATTTTTGTTTTAGCGCCCGCAGGGTTTCGTACTTGGGAAGATCACACTCCTTACCGAAGATATTGCCACTCGGGAGTTGAATATTGACCCGATCCAGCAGTTGCTGCACAAATCGACCCTCTTTCGTCGTGATAATAAACAGATTCAGGGGGGCATTGATCAATTCTTGCAAGCGAGCTGGAACACCAGCAAAAAATTGATGCAGTTTCAGCCATTCCGGCAGGTTATCGGTAATCCACCGATCCCGAACCGCATCGAGTCGCGTCCCGAGATCTTTTGAGCTCAGGTCCTCTTCAGCAACCACTCTTTCCCGAATCCCAGGCCAATTCTCTAAAATATCTGCGGCTGGAAACCCCTTGAGAATGGCTCGCAGTAAAACTGGCATTTCCCAACCGGTTTCAAT
>JBGTDP010000354.1:0-12122 GCA_041748255.1 Thermosynechococcaceae cyanobacterium
GATCTCCAGGGAGCAATAGCCAATGTTGATATACCTAAAAGCTAAGAGCTATAAACCAGCGCCCCGTATAACAAAGAGGATTAGATGGCAAGTAAGCTAGTGGCCTTTAGATTGCCAGAAGACTTAATTCAAGCAATTGAATCAGAAGCAGCAGCAACCGGCAAAGACAAAACAGCCGTTGTGGTGAGCGGATTAAGGCAAGTTTTCAATCTTCCTACCCCCGACCCAACCCTGGCTGCGGTAGAAAGCATTAATGAATGCATCTCTAAGCTTGAGCAACGAATGGATGGCCTCAGTGAAGAAGTCAAAGAAGTGATCCAAGACTTGAAAGCCAGCCAAACCACCAATCATCAATAACCTTCAGCAGGACGTTACCTGTTAACCATCCACAAAGGCACATAACACCAAGCCTGGCGCAGGGCTTGAACCGAGCTTTTATAGTCAGGTGCCTTTTGCTGCAGTAGCCCCCAAAAAGCTGCTGAGTGGTTCAGGTGAATGGTATGGCAGAGTTCGTGGCGAAAAACATAATCCACCAGTTCAGCCGGTAAAAAAAGCAGTTGGCTGTTAAGACTAATGGTTTTACGGCCAGAGCAACTTGCCCAGCGGGTTTTTTGGCAGCGCACAACTACTTTGCCAAACGGAAGATTAATTTCTTCGCTCAGCTTTCTTAACCAAGGCTTGAGCTGCTCCTGGGCTCGACAACGAATCCATTGACGCAGCGCCCGCTTGCCCTCAAGGTCATAATCTAGATTTCCTTGCACAACTATTTGACCCGGACTTGTCTGGAGGGACACAGACTTGGCTGATGTCGATTGGTAGTCAATCTGCCAATGTTCGCCCAGGGCTTGTAAGCTCACATGGTCTGGCAGAGGTAGCAGCATTGCCGGATCATAAACCCGCTTCTGGGCCTCAATCTGTTGGGTTGCCCGAGTAATCCAGGGTTGCTTTTGCTCTAAAAGTTGAGGCAATAAGGTTTGGTCAAAGCCTTGGGGAACAACCACCTCTAGACCCCGATGGACAGACATCTTTAATCGGGGATATTTTGCTCTAGAGCTTTCCCGCAGGGTATAGTTTGGTTGCATTCAACGACTCATAGTCATGAAAATATTCCACAATTTATCGAAAAGCTTCTAACTCAACGATTACAGGCACATGATCACTGGGTTTGGGCAATTTTCTGGGGGCAGAATCAATCTTGCAAGCGATCGCTCGTTGGTAGAGTTTTGGGGTCAAATAGTGATGATCAATTCGCCAGCCCTTGTTCTGACGAAAGGAACCGGCCCGGTAGTCCCACCAGCTAAAATGCTCCCCCTCTGGGGTGAATTTACGAAAGGCATCGGCCAGTCCTAACTCCAGTAGTGTTCTTAGGGCGTCACGCTCAGGCTCAGAGGCCATAATATGCCTTTGGCGATCGCCCGGAGCAAAATTCTCATGAATATCTCGATCTTCGAGGGCAATATTAAAATCGCCACAGACCAGGAGATCGGAAGATGCTTCCAGCAGGGTCTGCAGATACCCTTTTAGCACCTGCAGCCAGCTCAGCTTATAGGCATACTTTTCACTGCCGACGGCAGACCCATTTGGGACATAGAGATTTACAACCCGAAGGCCATCGGCAGTAACGCCGGTAATCACTCGCTTTTGTTGATCAAACAGGGCCTGATCAGCATCCTCTCCTAGAACCGGCAGGAAGCCACTGCTGACCTCTGAAAGGGGGAGTTGGCTAATTAAGGCCACGCCGTTATAGGCTTTTTGTCCGCAGCAGTAGACCTGATACCCCAGCTCGATAAAGGGCGATCGGGGGAAATCAGCATCCACCACCTTGGTTTCCTGCAAACATAGAACCTGCACAGGATTCTCCCGCAGCCAATCGATCACCTGATCCAGACGGGTGCGAATTGAGTTGACATTCCAAGTCGCAATTTTCATCCTATTCCTTCCGCCTTAGATTCAAAATTAACTCCCATTCCTGGGGAGTCACGGGCTGCACCGACAGACGGCACCCCTTTTGCAACAACATCATCCCAGCTAGGGCCTTGACCTGCTTAAGTTCCGGTAACGTGATCGGGGGTGTAAAAGCTTCCCCAGCCTGAATGTCAACCATCAGCCAGCGGGGATTCTCCTGGGAACTTTTGGGGTCATAGTATTGACTGGTTGGGTCGAGGGCAAAGGTATCAGCATAGGCATCCCGCACCACTTGGGCCGTGCCCATAATTGCGGGGGGCTTCATGACACTGTGGTAGAAAAAGACCTGATCCTCCACCTGGATTTGGTCCCGGATCAAGTTCCGGGCCTGGTAGTTGCGCACCCCCTCCCAGGGAGTGCGTTGATCGGGCAACGCCTGCAGGTCTTCCCAGGAAAACACCCTGGGTTCTGTTTTGAATAACCAATATTTCATTCTCCTCACCTGCTTTGAACTGACCCAAAGCTTGAAAAGCTTGGCACTGATCCAATGCCGTTACATTATTAGGGAATCATGGCCTGCCAGACAAGGAGTACCAGATAAGGAGTACTAGAGGATGAATGCCGCCGAACAAGTCACCAGCCCCGAAGTTGCCAGCAAGATTGCGGCAATGGTCAACTTGGTTAAGGTCAATTTTCCCGATGTCAAGGCCAATTTAAAGCCCTGGACTACTGACCCTCAGACCCAAGAGCTAATCGATCCAGACTCGATTGATCTTGGCTTTAATCTCCCGGCCGGAAATACCCTCTTCCAGCTTCGCTTTTATGAGGCCCGATTAATTGGGATTGAAGCAATCTGTTTTGGCTTGTTTGGCAACCAGCGATGGACGTTTTCGACCGTGGGTCAGTGGAACTTTTTAGGAAGCACCCTGCCGCCGTCTGGCTTTCAACAAACCCTCAAGCAGCTATGCGGTGAGGTTTTTGTATTGTTTAATGGGTCTGGGTCCTCTGAGGTCTAAAGGGTATGAAACAGCTAAAAAAATGGCACTTTCCGCAGCAGCTCACCCCCTATTTGTTTCTGCTGCCAGCGATGGCGATCTTAAGCTTGACCGTTTTCTGGCCAGCGTTGCAGGCATTTTACCTCAGCTTTACGCGCTTTGAGTATGATCTGACCCAAGCGCCAGAATGGGTGGGGTTGGCCAACTTTCAACGGCTGTGGTCTGATCCGGTGTTCTGGCAAACCTTGGGCAATACAATGCTGTACCTGGTCGGGGTGGTGCCGATTCTGGTGATCTTACCCCTGGGGCTGGCGATTCTCGTCAACCAAAAGCTCCGGGGCATCCGCTGGTTTCGGGCTGCTTTTTATACCCCGGTGGTGATCTCGATGGTGGTTGCCGGGATTGCCTGGAAGTGGCTCTATGCCCAGAATGGCTTTTTAAACCAACTTTTAGAAACCCTCCACCTGGCCCCAGTGTCCTGGCTGACCAGTCCCGACCTGGCAATTTTCAGCGTTATGGCTGTCACGATTTGGAAAGGATTGGGATACTACATGGTGATTTACCTGGCAGGTCTGCAGGCAATTCCAGCAGACTTATATGAAGCAGCCGCCATTGATGGCTCCGATGGGATTTATCAACACTGGGATATTACCGTGCCGCTGATGAAGCCCTACTTATTTTTAGTGGCTGTGATTTCAGCCATTTCGGCCACCAAAGTCTTTGAAGAAGTGTATATCATGACCCAGGGCGGTCCCCGCAATAGCTCTAAAACCATTGTCTACTACCTCTACGAGCAGGCTTTTCAGGATTTAGAGATGAGCTATGCCTGCACGATTGGCCTGGTATTATTTCTAATAATCTTTGGCTTATCCCTAGTTAATTTAAAGCTCGGCCAACTCCGGGATCAGGGCAGTTGAGCACTTTTACCCTGGGTAGCGGTGAAAAGGAAAGAAGCTGCCCTCGTTTGCTTATTTTTTTGAGACTGCCAGCGTAGAGAAGGAATGAAAATTCCCTGAAATTTGCGATTACCCTCTAGACGCAGGTGGGAAAACATAATACAATCCGCCTCGGCTAGGTTTAGATGCATACTTCAACACAAACCAACTTTAAAGGGGGACGCTAGTGGGGCTATTCAGTCGCTTTTCGCGGGACATGGGCATTGATTTGGGGACCGCCAATACCCTGGTTTATGTCTCCAGTAAGGGGATCGTGCTGCAAGAACCCTCAGTGGTTGCGATCGATCAAGATACTAAACAACCCCTAGCAGTGGGTACAGAAGCCAAGCGGATGCTAGGCAGAACCCCTGGCAATGTTGAGGCAGTGCGGCCCCTGCGAGATGGGGTGATCGCTGACTTTGAAAAAGCTGAGCTAATGCTCAAGCATTTTATTCGCCAGGTGCACGGGGGCAGAACCCTGGTTTCCCCACGGATTGTGATTGGGATTCCCAGCGGGGTCACAGGGGTAGAGAAACGGGCAGTGATGGAAGCCGCCTCCCAGGCAGGAGCCCGGGATGTTCACCTACTGCCGGAGCCTGTGGCAGCGGCAATTGGGGCTGGCTTGCCGGTTGAAGAGCCCACCGGCAACATGATTATTGATATTGGCGGCGGCACCACAGAAGTGGCCGTTTTAAGTTTGCATGGCACTGTTTTAAGCCAATCTGTGCGGGTGGCAGGGGATGAGCTGAGCGAGTCCATTGTCCAGTACATGAAGAAAGTTCACAATCTGGTGATTGGGGAGCGCACTTCCGAGCAAATCAAAATTCAGATTGGCTCTGCCTATCCAACCAATGACAATGACGATGCCAGCATGGAGGTGCGAGGCTTACACCTACTCTCGGGTCTGCCGCGCACGGTGATGATTAAGGGGCCAGAAATTCGCGATAGCATGTCAGAACCCCTCTCGGTTATTATCGAAGCGGTTAAGCGGACCCTGGAACAAATTCCCCCAGAACTAGCTGCCGATATTGTCGATCACGGGATTATGCTGGCAGGAGGGGGGGCACTGCTCAACGGTCTCGATACATTGATCAGCCATGAAACCGGGATTGTGGTGCATGTTGCTCCTGATCCCTTAAGCTGTGTGGTTTTGGGTACAGGTCGAGTTCTAGAGAACTTTAAGCAGTTTGAGCGGGTCTTTAGTGGCCAGTCTCGGACGCTTTAAGTCATTACTCTAAATCAGCCCTCAAGGGAGGAGCCTGAGCAATTAGCATCCGGTTAAGGGACTATTTGCCAGTGCTAGAAAGATAGATGTTTGAGTAAACCCCCTATTTCCTAGAATAGGGATAGGCGCTTAACTGTAGCAGGCAAATAGATCCTGGTTGCGGGTCCTAAAAATTTAGGTATTTGAGGGTAGATGTATTTTCTCTATCGCTGGTGGGATCGCTATTGGGCCTTAATGGCGGTGGCTTTACTCAGTCTGAGTGTGGCCTGGTTGATTCGACAAACTGGCTCAGCCAGTCTGCTGGAAATTTATCGATTGATCAGCCTGCCATTTCAACCTAATCTGACCCAGCAGCAAGAGTTGATCGATGCCCGCACCTGGGAACTGCAGCAACAGGTGATGGAGCTAAAAACCCAAAATCAGCAATTGCGGGGTCTTGTCGGCCAAACAGCGATCGCCCAGTCTCAGGCCATTGGTGCGCCGGTGATTGGCCATAGTGCTGACCATTGGTGGCAGCAAATTACCCTGGGTCGCGGCAGCCGCAGCGGGGTGAAGATAGGGGCTGTGGTTGTGGCCCCAGGGGGACTAGTCGGTCGAGTCACCCAGGTGACAGACCACACCAGTCGCGTGCTGCTGATTACCGACCCTACCAGTCGGATTGGGGTGACCATCAGTCGCAGCCGAGCTATGGGAATTTTACGGGGAGAGACTGGCAAACAGGCTACGATTGAGTTTTTTGAGAAAGACCCCAACGTGCGGTCGGGGGATGTGATTGTGACCTCTACCCTGAGCAGTTTATTTCCCGCGGGCCTAGCGGTGGGACGAATTCAAGCCCTTAATTTAACCCAAACCTCAACGCCTCAGGCGATCGTTGATCTGGCAGTGCCAATTGGCAATGTTGAGTGGGTGACGATATATCTAGATGCTAAAACCTCTAAGTCAATGGTCTCCGCTGGCACTTGAAGCACTGAATTGGGCAATTACGGTTAGCTCAGTTGTGCTCTGTACGTTGGCTTTGCCCCTGCGATTGCCCGGAATGGAATTAACGGAAATCGGCCCCAACTGGCTACTGGTTTGGGTGGTTGCTTGGAGCGTCAAACGCAGTGCCCTCCAGGGGGCCGTGGCAGGGGTGGCCTTGGGTTTAATTCAGGATGGGATGACGGAACTGTACCCAACCCATACCATTGGTTTGGCGTTGGTGGGCATTATAACTGCACGACTGCAAAAACAACGGTTTGTTGAGGAAGATTTTATCTCTGTAGCCTTGATTGTTTTTGGTATGGCAATCATTGCCGAGACCGTCATGGCGATTCAGTTTAGTCTAGGAAGTTTAGTTGCCCCTGGAACCATGGCCAGTAGACCGTTAAGTAATATTTGGTTGCACCATCAACAAACTGCCCTCAGCTCTGCGATCCTCAGCAGCCTTTGGGCCCCAGTTGTCTACTATCCGCTTAAACGTTGGTGGGAGCAGCTTGAGCAAACCCAGGTTTAATGCTTAAGCAGCCAAGAGAAAGTTTAAATAAGCTTGAGTAATCTCCTTTACAGCCCGTTCACAAAGCTGCTCCCCATGCTCAGGAGTGGCCAGGGCTGGGTTAGACCCCATGCGTCCATCGGGATAGCGACGGCGAAAATCTGCGGCACTGTAAATCTTATGATCTGAGGAAACCTCAGAACTTAAGGGTGCCTGCTTAATAAATGCCGGGTAGATATACTGCGTCAGGGCAACTTCACTCGGGGTAGCATGGGACCCCTCTTGATCGGCGTAGAGCTCTTTTGCCAGCTTGTATACAGAGGAGTTCATGTACCAGTTATTGACTTGGCATTGAACCTGGTCTGCATGGGCTAAGGACATCTGGGCAAGGGTAGCGTAGGTTTCGGCAAAGGCGGCTTTTAGGGTCGCAACATTGCCCCCGTGACCGTTGATAAAGAAAAATTTGCTAAATCCGGTCTGGGCTAAACTAACTAGATAATCCCGAATCACTAAAATCAGCGTCGAAGGCCGGAGGCTAATACTACCGGGAAACGCCGTATGATGAAGCGCCATACCCACGTTAATGGTCGGCGCCACCAAGGCTTGGGTGGTCTCCCCAACTCGATGAGCGATCGCCTCAGCGCAGATAGCATCGGTGCCAATTAATCCTGTAGGACCATGTTGCTCCGTTGAACCAATCGGAAGAATGATCCCCTGGGAGTGGGTTAAATAAGTTTCTACTTCTTGCCAGGTACTCAGGTGAAGCAACATTTGGAATGATTTTTAGGATTTAACCGTGTTGATCAATAACTTAACTGATTTTGAGCAGTCTCCCCGCTGGGGCCTTTGCCCGGGATTTATTCTCGACCAGGGAAGATTGATTGATTCTGACCAGGGTGTCCCCACAGTCGCTAGAATAATTTTATAGATTGCAACCCTCTAAGATGCTTTTTGAAAATCAACTCTGGAATAACTCTGACCCCCTACACTCCGCTGCTGTAAATTGAGTTTTTCAGTTTCACTGAACCCGTTCCCGTGAATCTAGTGAACTTCAGAAGACTTCTTAGGACAATTAACCACGAATGCAATAAACTGAACCTCATACGCACAACCTCCAGAGCTATCCAGACCCTCAAACGGGTACTCTAGACTTCAAGCAAACAGCAATTGCAGAATTTCCGTTTAGGAGACGCAGCCCATGCTACATCGCAAGATTTATCAGTTGTACAGTGATGGTTACGAAGTCTGGGTTTTCTTGCGGGACCAACAACGTTGGATTGAGCGGGCCAGCATCATGGATGTTGAAGGAGATCTCGTCACCCTTCGTTACGAAACCGAAGAAGAAGATGAAATCTGCTCCTGGGAAGAAATGGTCCGCCTAGAAAGCATTGGGGCTGTGACCCGCCGATTAGCCGCGGTGCCCAAAGGTGATATTGACCCCCTGGTCTCAGAAGACTGCCCAGAGGCAGAACGGCTTCGTAAGCCTTCTCCAGATTCTAATCTGGATTCATAAAGGGCTCAAATTCGGGGCAGTACCCCTCTGGGGGAACTTTTAACTCGAACAGCGCAGAGGCCGGATTCCAGCAGCGGAACCCTCGATAATGCTGGCATCTAGCACACCCCTTGAGATCGGTCGGCATAGAGGTTTGAGGAGCGACTGGCTCAAACAAAAGCTCCCGCTGAGAGAGCCCCCTTAAGACTAATTCTTCTCCCTGCCAGCGGGCTTCAATCAGCCCGGTATCGGCAAAATTCTGCCAGCGGGGGTCCCCAGCGATCGCCTCCGGTAGCGAAATCGTCATCACGGTGCCAAGTTCAGACAGCTCTCCCTCGTAACTCGTCTCCGGGGTAGGGCTGGGTTGCTGCAGCAACCCCTCGCCAATCGGAAGTTCAACCTGAGTTCCAGGGGCAGGTCGGTGCAAGTGGTAGCGATTATTAAGCTCATCCAAGCCCGTTAAATCAGCCAAATAGGTCGGGGACCCATGGACAAAAACAACGTGCTGAGGCCGCAGGTTGTGGATCAACTGGGTCGTACCTGGGCCGTCACAGTGCTGGGCTAGGAGGTAGGTCTCAACCTGAAGTTGACCAGCTTGGATTTGCGGCTGGAACTGGTGGGTGATTCTGTCTAGGGGATCTGCTAAAGGCTCAAACGCAGAAGCTGAGGGTGTCTGCGCAGGAACCGATCGCTGGGGCAGCAAGACTAGCCAGGGGCGTGAGGGATGAAGATATTCCTTGGGGTCCACAGTTTTTCCCACCAAAACAACGCAGGGGGATTGACTGACGGTTGAGCGGTGAGCGGGGTCTAGACGACGGACCCGGGGTCGGACCCGCTGATCCCAAAATAGGGGTTGGTGTTGGGCAAAATTTTGGACTGAGGTGGGTAGATGGGGCAAAATTGCCAGGTAGGCATCACAGCCAGCAGCAATCGGTTCATCCACCCAAATATCTAGATCTTTGCCGGTAAAGGTGTGATGACTGCGCAGGAGCATCAACAATTCTTGCCCTGGTCCTAACACTGGTACCGGCAGCATCACGGACATTCCCTGGGAAAGGGCTTGAATGATTCGCTCTGCCAACTGATTTTCCTGGCTGCGGCGATGGGGATGGCGAGCGGTGCCAAAGGTACCCTCTAAAATCAAAACATCCGGGCTGTACTGGCGAAACTCTCCCAAGGGGAGCCCTTCTACCAGGCGAGAGTTAGACAGGAAAAAGTCCCCAGTATACAGGAGTGAGTAAGAACGTCCCCCTTTTAGCTCCGGAGTGTAGGTGAGCAAAAAGGCTGCAGCGCCGGGTAAATGTCCGACCGGCAAAAGTTCTACCGTTAGACCATCTCCTAATTCCATCGGCGATCGCCAAGGCAGGGCCTGACAGAACAAGGGAACCTTAGAGAAGTCAACCTCCGGCCAGTTCAAAGGCAACAGGTGGGTTGTGACCTCACTGACGTAGATCGGCAGGGCCGGAAAAGCCTGATGCAGCGCCAGTAACCCCTGAGCATGATCGGGGTGGGCGTGGGTACACAGAACAAAGTCAGCAGGCAGTTTGGTTGGGGATCCCTGGCCGGAATCAACCGAAGCTAGCAGGGCTTTAAGATCAGAATCTTTTAGGCCGCAATCTAAGAGAACTCGATAGGGTCCCATTCGAACTAGCAAACAGATGCCCTCATCTGCATGGCCAGCCCCAAGGGGTATGCACTCAAGTTCTACCATTCGAGTTTTAAATTACCTGGCAACGATTAACAGGATAGGCTGTTCCCCTGATGAATCGCAGCGGATCAGCCAATTACTATTCCTGCGATCGATACTAGCAACTTCAGGCCATCACAGGGCAATCCTCAAACATTAGTGGGCTGAGCCATTGCCGTGATAGTTTTCAGAATCATAGAAGCCATTGCGAGTCCCAAAAAATAAGCATGCCAGGGTGAAAATTACTGTCAGTCCAGCTAAGACTAATTTGACATCCATAATGAATAGAGAATAAATAAAGTCCAAGGTATGAAAGATATTAGGCTGCGATGTCGCCAACTACCCAGATTGTAGAGCCCTCTTGGCTAGAGCGTCCATCTCCAACGGTGGCTCCAGATTTAATTGGCTGTAGGCTTGTCCGCCAGATGCCCGAAGGGCAATGCTGGCGAGGCCAGATTGTTGAAACCGAGGCTTATGCTCCCAATGACCCAGCCTGTCATGCCTATCGTCGCCGCACTGCCCGCAATTTTGTCATGTTTGGACCGGCAGGAACTGCCTATGTTTATTTGATATATGGAATTTACCACTGCTTTAACATCGTCACCGATCGCGATCAGGTCCCCAGTGCAGTTTTGATCCGGGCCTTAGAGTTATCAGCCCTGCCGGAGTGGATTGATCCATCGCGGTGCTTAAAACCGGAGCGAGTTGCGGCCGGGCCGGGGAAACTTTGCCAAGCCCTAAAGATTGACACTGGTTTTACGGGTAAGGGGTTACAGCCAGAAAATTTGCTGTGGATTGAGCATCGCCCGGTGGCATTTCAGCAGCAGCTTGCCCAGCAGCAGCAAACCCTAATTCAAACTACTCGGATTGGTCTCACCCAAGGGACAGATTTGCCCTGGCGCTGGTATTTAAAGGGGTGTAAAGCCGTTTCTAAACCCTAGAGTCTGGTTGGTCTGGGGAGATTTGTGCCAGGTTGGCACCAGAGAGTTTGTAATAGCTGATACAAATAAAGCAGCGTTGTACTTGAGAAATCGCTTAGCTTCAACGAGTTGATTTCAACGTTCCTCCTGGCTTCTACCCTCTATGTCTGTTCAGCAATCGGAATATGAAGCATTACTAGCCCAGGTTAGTCATCATGCCAATGCCCTCGAACTCCTGCAGCAATATCGGCCCTACCTGGAGGCGGTTCCCAGTGTGCGGCAATCTGACCAGAGCCTGATTACCGTGCCCCTGCCAGCGATCGAAGTTCGCCGGGAGGTCACTCCCTCAGGAACTCATGGGTTAACCTACCAGTTAATTTGTCTGCCCTGCGAGTTGGCTTATCTGATGTATGACCCGGAGTGGAAGATTAAAACCGGGATTGAAATTTTTGTCTTTATTCACCGTCCAGAAGAAGAGTTCTCTCAGTTACTCGGACGTTGGCGACAGACCCAAGTTCTGCTTAGCCAGGGTTACCGTTGGCGGTTGCTGCCTCGCTACAAAGACACCTTGGGAGAAGGGGCTGAAAAAGCCTATCCCTTGTTTGTGGTGTTTGCAGACACTCCGGAGCGCATCAAGCAGGGGTTGAGGGGCGCCTACCTGCCCTATGCCACCCAGACCCTGCAGCCAGATTGAGGCTGAGTTATCTAAACAGGCAGAAGCAGCAGAGGATCATCCCTAGAAGGCTTAGCAAGATCGCCGTTGGCTGCGGTGAATCTGCGCCTCTAATTGAGTCTGACTCTGGGCGGGTTCTTGACAGGTAAGTCCCTGGCAAACCAATCCCACCGCTTCTGCGGGTAAGTTTGATTCCAGGGTAAACACGATGGTGGGTAAATATTGCCGCTGCAATGATTCAACCCGATCAGGGGTGGTCCGAATCAACGTGTGGTGATCGAACCAGTCTTGGGCAGTGAACAAACTCGGACACCCCTGGGGGGCTTTGGTCATAATTGTCCCAAACAACTTTAGGGCTTGCTCAGCTTGGGCCAGATAATCTAGATCCTCGGTTAGCAGTGCCAGTCGCACCAGATTAGCGATCGCAATCCCGTTGGCTGAGGGAGTGGCATTGTCCATCCAGCTGCGCTCTCGCACCAGTAGCTCGGTGCTGGCATCAGTGGCCGTGTTGTAGTAGCCGCCCCCCTCCAGACTCCAGAACCATTGATCAAATTCCTCCTGAACCTTACGCGCCGCCGCTAGCCAGGGCTTTTCTGATCCTGCGGTTAGAGCCGCCTGGTGCAAATCCAACAGGGCCTTAATTAAAAAAGCATAATCTTCAGACTGGGCTGCCACGGCTGCTTGGCCGTCATAGTTGAGCCGCTGCAGACGATTCTCTGACCACTGGTGGGCCAAAATAAACTCAGCCGCGCGGGTTGCCAGTTGCAAGTAAAGCGGCTGGCTAAAAACGATAGCCGCCCTGGCCAGACCCGAAATCAT
>JBGTDP010000355.1:0-2638 GCA_041748255.1 Thermosynechococcaceae cyanobacterium
GTGTACTCAGGGTACAAGTCAATCTCGCCACTCTCCAGACCTGCCTGGGCCACGGGCGTTCCCCCCAGATTTAGCTTGCGCTCAACCTTGAAGCCATTGTCTTCTAAAGCCAGGGCATACATCTCACCGAGAATGAATTGCTCAGTGAAGTCCTTGGAGCCCACCTTGATTACATTCTCTGAGCTGCCACTGCAGGCATTCACCATCAAGGCAGTCAGGAGGGTCACCAAACTGAGAATCAAAAAGCGATGCATTGACTTCATGGTGTTTCTGGCAAGAAGGAATCATGCTGATTGTAACTACAGCAAGTCCCGGAAAGAACCCTTCAGGAGGGACTAGGCTAGAGAAAGCCCTTGGGTCGATGGGAAATAACTTAAAGGCTGGGGCTACTTTTAGGACCTACCGAATGTAAATCTATGCCAATGATTGTGGCCCAGAACCTGAGCAAGGTTTATCCAGTGGCGCTGAAGGAATCTGGTCTCAAGGGAACAGTTTCTCATTTCTTTCGTCGTCGCTTTCGCCAGATTAAAGCTGTTCAGGCAGTTTCGTTTCAAATTGAGCCGGGAGAGATAGTCGGGTTTTTGGGGCCCAACGGGGCTGGTAAGACCACGACTCTAAAGATGCTCACTGGCTTAATTCATCCCTCCGGGGGCCAGGTGCAAGTGGCCGGACATATTCCCTTTCGCCGCCAGCGACCTTTTCTAGAGAAAATTACGCTGGTCATGGGTCAAAAACAACAGTTGTTGTGGGATTTGCCGGCCCTGGACTCCCTGCGGATCAATGCGGCTGTCTATGGGATCTCAGAGGCAGGGTTTCGGCGGCGGGTAGGGGAATTGGTTGAAATGCTGGGATTAGAAGACAAGCTCTCCCAGCCGGTGCGTAAGCTTTCCTTGGGAGAAAGAATGAAGGCGGAGTTGCTGGCGGCCCTGCTGCACCAACCCCGGGTTTTGTTTTTGGATGAGCCAACCCTAGGGCTGGATGTGAATGCCCAGGTCAATGTCCGCGATTTCTTGCGGGAGTATAATCGCCGCTATGAGGCCACAGTCTTGTTGACGAGTCACTATATGGCGGATATTACCGCCCTCTGCCAGCGGGTGCTGTTGATCCACCAGGGACAGCTAATTTATGACGGCGGCTTAGAAGCCCTACTCAACCGATTTGCCCCCTGCCGGGCTGTGAGGCTAGAGCTGGCTCAGCCCCCCTCAATGGCTGACCTGGCTGCCTACGGAGATGTAGAAGCCATCCAAGGCCGGGAGGTGGAGTTAATTGTCCGGCGGGAATTGCTCACCCGCACCGTAGCTAAGATTTTGGCGGAGCTAGAGGTGATTGATCTGACGGTCACCGATCCCCCCGTGGAGGAGGTGATTGGTCGCCTGTTTAAGTCTGGGGCTGTGGCATGAACAGAAGCTTAAGAAAAGCCTGGACGCTACTGTCGGTCTACTACGCCTACATGGTCGAGTACCGGGCAGAGCTACTGTTGTGGGTGCTGTCTGGATCGCTGCCGCTGATTTTAATGGGTGTGTGGATTCAAGCTGCCCAGGGGTGTCAATTTGGGTTATCGCCGCTGGAATTCAGCCGCTACTTTCTGGCGGTGTTTATGATTCGACAGTTCACCACCGTCTGGGTGATCTATGAGTTTGAACGGGAAGTGGTGGAGGGGAAACTTTCGCCGCGATTGCTGCAGCCGATTGATCCAGTCTGGCACCATGTTGCTGGCCATCTGGCAGAGCGGGTGGCCCGGCTTCCCTTTGCCCTGGGGCTGATTATTTTATTCTTTGTCCTCTACCCCCAATCCTTTTGGTTTCCCAGTATCGAGAGAATTCTGCTGTTTTGCCTCACAGGGGCGCTGGCCTTTGCCCTGCGGTTTTTAATCCAGTATACCTTTGCCCTGTTTGCCTTTTGGACCGAGCGGGCTACAGCGATCGAGCAGTTCTGGTATTTGTTTTACCTGTTTTTGTCCGGGATGATTGCCCCTTTGGACTTATTCCCGGCGGCGGTGCGGGCGGTAATTCTCTGGACGCCCTTTCCCTACCTGGTTTATTTTCCAGCCAGTTTGTTGGTGGGAATCCCAGTGGATGTCGGGCGAGGGTTAGCGATGATCCTGGGCTGGGGGGTGGTGTTCTTGGCTCTCAACCGCTGGCTATGGCGACGCGGCCTGCGGCATTACTCAGGGATGGGGGCTTAGGATGGGGCGTTATCTGCGACTTCTAGGGCTGTTTTGGAGCACAGCGATCGCTGCTGAGATGGAATACCGGGCTAACTTTGTCTTGGCAGCTTTCACCAGTTTGGGCAACCTCACGGGCAGTTTGTTTGGCCTGTTTTTGTTTTACCGCACCGGTTACACCTTTTCCGGGTGGTCCTGGGAAGAAGCCTTAATCGTCCTGGGGATCTTTACCTTGCTCCAGGGGGTCTCAGCAACGTTTCTGGTGCCCAATCTCAACCGGATTGTCCGCCACGTCCAGGAAGGCACCCTAGATTTTGTCTTGCTTAAGCCAATCAGCAGCCAGTTTTGGCTCTCGGCCTATACGGTCTCTCCCTGGGGGATTCCTGATTTGATATTTGGGAGTGTGGTAATTGGTTACGCCGGAGGCAAGTTGGGGTTAGGGTTTGAAAATTACCTCTTGAGCCTGATTCCCCT
>JBGTDP010000356.1:0-11593 GCA_041748255.1 Thermosynechococcaceae cyanobacterium
AAATTGATTGAATTAAAAAATGGGTCGCCCGGGATTCGAACCCGGAACAAATCGGTTAAAAGCCGAGTACTCTACCGTTGAGTTAGCGACCCCAATCACTGGGTGTATCAAGCACCGTTTATTACACTAGCATATCCAAGCGCTGCGCTTGAAGATGAAAATTGTTGCCTATTTGTACAGTGATCCGCTGGCAAACGCCAGGATCGATCCCACGATTTGGGGCTGGGAAGTGGCAGATATTTATCAAGATCTTGATCCGGCCAGACCGCAACTCCAGAGGCTGTTGCAGTCTGGCAAAACCACCCCGATTGACTATCTGCTGCTCCGGAACCTGGCAGAGCTAGGAGACACCGTTGAGGGGATCAGCGATCGCTTAACGCACTTAGAAGCCCTGGGGGTAACAATCATTGCCATTGAGCAAGATTACACCTCGGCTCAAGCAGACAGGACACCCCAGCAGTTACTCCCACTCCTGAATCAGATTCAAGCTGACCAGCGCCGTCGCCGGATTTGCCAGGGCCACGCTCAGAACCGGCTCAAAGCCCTGCCGCCCCCAGGGAGAGCGCCCTACGGCTATCGTCGCGGCAAAGACCGCTACGCCCTTGATCGCCGGACGGCCCCGGTCGTAAAAGATTTTTTTGAGCATTTTCTCCTCTATGGGTCCTTGCGAGGCGCAGTTCGCCACCTGGAAAAGCAGCACAACAAAAAGATTGCTATCTCTACTGGCCGTAAGTGGCTAACCCATCCGGTGTATCGCGGGGACTTAGTTTATCAAGATGATCAAGTTCTTGGGGGCACCCATGTGCCGATTGTCTCCCGAGATGAAGCTGCCCAAGTCGACCGTCTGCTGCGCCGAAACCGGGGGTTAGCGCCTCGGGCTGCCAGTGCCCCCCGCTCTCTATCCGGGTTAGTTGTGTGCGGGGAGTGCCACTCACCGATGACGGTTTCTCGAGTGACCACCCCTCGCCAGTCAGGGGAATATCTTTACCTGAGACCTAAGTCCTGCCCCCGTCGGCCCAAATGTTCAGCCCTTGCCTACCAGCAAGTTTTAGATCAAACCATTACCAGAATTTGCCAGGATTTACCCCAGGCCGTGGCTGGGATCAGCATAGCTGGTGGCGGCGGTATTAAAGATACCCTAGATGCCGCGATCGCTAGCAAGCAAAGGGTTCTTCAGCAACTCCCGGCATTAGTGACCGATCAAGTCCTAGACCTGCAGACTGCCGAGTTAAGAGCGTATCGGTTGCGGACAGAAATTGCCGCAATTAAAACGCAATTGTCTCAGCTCCCCCCGGAAAATCTCAAAAAAATTGCCCAAACCATCTCGATTTCCCAATTTTGGTTAGATCTATCAGAGTCAGAGCGGCGATTTTATTTTCGCGAATTTATTCGTCAGATTGTTCTTCAGCGCCAGGGGCAAGCCTGGTCCCTCAGCCTCAGGTTTATTTTTTAAGTCTTTTTGAGTTAACTTTGGGCAGTTTAAACCCGAATGACCGGTTCAATCCCCACGAATGCCCCGCATAACCCCCAATGATCGATAAAATGTCGGCAAAGGATCTTTTTGACACCAGAAATTTTCCTTTGATAGGCTAGCGAAATGTTTTGGCAGTGGTAAAGGCGTGGATATTCAAATTGGGCGAGGTAAGACGGCTCGTAGAGCCTATGGCATGGATGAGATCGCCCTAGTTCCAGGGCAGCGGACCTTAGATCCGCAGCTGGCAAACACCCACTGGCAGGTCGGAAATATTGCCCGAGAGATTCCCATCATTGCCAGTGCCATGGATGGGGTCGTGGATGTACAGATGGCGGTTTTGCTCTCGCAGCTAGGCGCCCTGGGAGTTCTTAATCTTGAAGGGGTACAAACCCGTTACGATGACCCAGAGCCGGTTTTGCAGCAAATTGCCTCAGTGGATGCAGCGGAATTTGTCCCCTTAATGCAGCAGTTATATTCTGTCCCGGTCAAACCAGAGCTGATCACCAAACGGATCGAGCAAATCAAACAGCAGGGCGGCATTGCTGCTGTCAGCGCCACTCCCGCCGGAGCGCTTCAGTACGGGTCTGTGGCTGCCCAGGCTGGGGCAGACTTGTTTTTTGTCCAGGCAACGGTGGTCTCAACGGATCACCTTTCCCCAGAGGCAGTCACCCCCTTGGATCTGGCCCAGTTTTGTCGTGAGATGTCAATCCCAGTCGTTCTCGGCAACTGCGTCACCTACGAAGTCGCCCTCAATCTGATGAAAGCTGGGGCAGCAGCAGTTTTAGTGGGGATTGGCCCAGGAGCAGCCTGCACCTCCCGCGGGGTTTTAGGTGTGGGTGTGCCCCAATCCACAGCGATCGCTGATTGTGCTGCGGCCCGAGAGGATTATCACCAGGAAACCGGCAACTACATTCCGGTGATTGCCGATGGTGGATTAATCACTGGCGGGGATGTTTGCAAATGCCTTGCCTGTGGTGCCGATGCGGTGATGATGGGCTCTCCCTTTGCTAGAGCAGCCGAAGCCCCCGGTCGCGGATTTCACTGGGGTATGGCCACCCCAAGCCCTGTATTACCTAGGGGAACCCGAATCCGGGTTGGAACCACGGGCACCCTAGAGCAAATTCTCCGGGGACCGGCACAACTCGATGATGGCACCCACAACTTTTTAGGGGCTTTGCGAACCAGCATGGGTACCCTAGGAGCTAAAGACATTCAGCAAATGCAACAGGTTGAAGTTGTCATTGCTCCTTCGTTATTAACCGAGGGCAAGGTCTATCAAAAAGCCCAGAAGCTGGGAATGGGCAAATAGATTCTTTTGAGGTGATCTATAGGGTCAAAATCAGCAATTCTGGTTAACCCCTACTGCCAAACCGAGCGCTGTTGCGTACAATAAGAGAAGCGGAGACAAACGTTTCCGTTCACTCCTCACACCACACTCCGCCTGAACTCGTTTTGGGCGGTTTCTTACTTTAAAAAAACCGTCCCAAACGGTCACAGAATCCTCAAAAATCTGCTCAAATGTATATACCCTCGGGAGAGCGCCCCCAAGGAATTGCTGTGGTAAAATTCGAAGCAACGACGAAGTAGAAGGTTTCCTGGCATGTCAACATCTGCGCAAGTTACAGATTCCACCTTTAAGCAAGAAGTCCTTGAGAGCGAGGTTCCAGTTCTAGTTGATTTTTGGGCACCCTGGTGTGGTCCCTGCAGAATGGTGGCACCTGTGGTTGATGAAATTTCTGAGCAGTACGATGGTCAGATAAAAGTTGTCAAAGTTAACACAGATGAAAATCCAAGTGTTGCTAGCCAGTATGGGATTCGTAGTATTCCTACCTTGATGATCTTCAAGGGGGGGCAACGGGTTGATATGGTTGTGGGGGCTGTTCCCAAAACCACCCTTGCCAATACTTTAGAAAAATACCTTTAGTTTCCTCCAGTATCAGCATTCGGCATTACCAGCACCTAAATTGAGTTCAATTAGTCTAGGGTTACCCTAGGCTAATTTTTTTGAATCTTCTGGCAAATCCTGGGGGTTTATGGGGACCTTAATCTAGATTCAGTAAAATGGAATACCAATCCTGTTAAGAGACGTACATGGCTTCATCCCCTTCCTCCGCTGCGCTCCAACAATTGAAACAAGATTTAATTCAATTAGTTGATCAATTACCATCCTCAGAACATGGGGAAATGATGTATAAATCGCTCTCAACCCTGGTGCATCTAGCAGAAAGTGAGATAGACCGCCTGGACTGGAAAATTCTTAAGTCTTCGCTTCGAGATCTTGCTAGGGGATTTGAAGCCTTTTACCCCCATCGCCACACCCGGAAGATTACGATTTTTGGCTCCGCCCGCCTGGAGCCTGAGACCCCAGAATATCGACTGGCCGTAGAATTTGCTCACTTTGTCGTCCAGCAGGGATTTATGGTGATGACGGGGGCAGGGGGCGGCATTATGGAGGCTGGTAATAAAGGTGCTGGTCCCGGAGAGTCCTTTGGTCTGAATATCCAGCTTCCGTTTGAGCAAGGCGCCAATCCGTTTATTACCGACGATGAGAAACTGATTGATTTTAAGTACTTCTTTACCCGTAAGTTATTTTTTCTCAAAGAAACGGATGCGATCGCCCTATTCCCTGGCGGATTTGGCACCCAGGATGAAGCCTTTGAGTGTTTAACCCTCAGTCAGACTGGCAAGTCCCCTCCCATTCCCCTGGTTTTGATTGACCGGCCGGGGGGGAGCTACTGGCAGGAGTGGGATGCTTATCTGCAAAAGCACCTGATTCAACGGGGGCTGATCAGTGCTGAAGATGATTGCCTCTATACCATTACCGATAACCTGGAAGTTGCCTGTGAGGCAATTACTGGGTTTTACCGGGTTTACCACTCCAGCCGCTATGTGGGAAGTCAACTGGTGATCCGGCTCAAAGAGGCCTTAAGTGACGATGCCGTTGACAGACTCAATACCGAGTTCGGGGATATCCTTTTAGAAGGCAAGATTGAGAAGCGCTCCGCCTTACCCGAAGAGGTTCAGGATCAAGAGCCTTTGCCTAAAAACAACATCAATGGCACAACAAACCTGCCGCGATTGATGTTTCACTTTAATCAACGAGATCATGGTCGCTTGTATCAACTGATTGCCATGATTAACCAGCTAGGGGTGCCAGCCCCAGAAACAGCCCATCCCGAGCGAAAGTAAATCACATTTACCAATTTACCTTCATGCCCTAGGAAGGGATTATTGCTTTAACTCGCGCTTCATCCGCTCTAGGGTCTGGTGCATTTGATCAAACATTTGCTGCGGCGTAATCCCAAATTGGTTTAATTGAGTTTGCAGTTGCTGCACGGTCATTTGAGCCATGAAGTCGTCGGAGAGCTCAAAGCGCTTCATAAAAATCTGATAGCGCTCCATCATTTCTTCCATCTTTTGGATGTAGATTTTTTTGCCTTCTAGGTCAAATTTGCCATACTCACTGCCAAGCTGCATCAGCGATTGATAATCTTCAAACAGCTGTTTGGCTTCTTGCTGAACAATCTCTGAGTCAAAGAATCCCATGACAGTCAACCGTGGTGATGTAATCCTGCTTACTCTTCTATCCTATCTTTTGCAGCCTGGGTAAACCCAGCAATTGTGAGTTACGGATAACCGTCTATACACCTGCATGGCCTAAGGCCAAACCTGCCACCAACATCCCTAGGACCAAAAAGGGTTGAGCACTGGCTTGATACTTGACATCATTTTCTAAGGGATTGCGCAGAAAATACATATCCTGGAAAGTGATCTGAGGGATAACCAGCAGCAGCAGAATGACCGCATAGAGATTTTCATGAATGCTGATCAAATAGGTGGCAATCCCAGCCTGAAACAGATCAATCATCAACACACAGATCCAGGCGGCGGTGGTGATCCCAAACATCACCGGGAGTGACTTTAATCCCAACTGGCGATCGCCCTCGACACTCTTAAAGTCATTCACAACCGCAATTCCCAACCCGGCCAGACTGTAAAACAGGGTCAAAATCACAATCGTGGCGTTTAAATGCCCAAATAGGGCATGACCCGCCCACCAGGGCAGGGCAATATAGCTAGCCCCCAGGGCATAGTTGCCCAACCAGCCATTTTTCTTCAGTTTCAAAGGCGGTGCCGAGTAGATGTAGGACAAAAACGACCCTCCTAGAGCCAGAACCGCCAGGATGGGGAATTCATGCCCGGCCCACCGATCTAAACCATAGGCCACCCCAAGCCCGGCCAGCAACAGCACCAGGATCTGGGCCACGACCTGGGGAACTGAAATTTTCCCCGAAGGGATGGGCCGATAGGGTTCATTGATCGCATCTAAGTCGCGATCGTAAAAGTCATTTAGGGTTTGGGTATAACCTGCCAACAGGGGTCCGGCAAACAGCATACAAGCGGCGGCAGCCAAGATATTCTCAGGGGTCCAGGTATAGTTCCCAGACGAGGCCGCTCCGCAAACAACTCCCCAGATTAAAGGAATCCAGGTGACTGGTTTCATCAGTTGTAGCCGAATCTTCCAGAGGTTGGTTTCTCCTGACTTTGCTCCTCGCATTCCCAACAATTGCCGGGCTCTGGCCCCCCGGGCTTCCACATCCGGGTCAATATCGCCTGAGCTGATCACCGACTCTGAAGGCAGGGCTGCTGCCTCTGGAGTTGGTGACTCTGGCTCGGAATGGGGATTGGTTGAGTCAGTCATAGAATTAAGCGCTAGGCATCTAGCAACCAATGTAGTTCATTCAGTGACGGTGCTCCAAGCTTTAGCCGGAACGAGAAACCTAAATTAAACGCAATAGCAAGTAGAATAACTTTCCCTGGGCATCGCTAGCAGTAGGTTTTGTCCCTTAAGCTACACTGCAAGAATCTGACAGGTTTAACCTAAAAGCAGCGCTTTTTAAAGGGCAACAGATGGATATTGGTGTTCCCAAAGAAATTAAAGACCAGGAATTTCGGGTTGGACTGAGTCCCAGTAGTGTACAAGCTTTGCAAGAAGGGGGGCATCAAGTCTTCGTTGAAGCTGGGGCTGGTGTGGGGGCTGGGTTTACAGACACCGATTATCTCCAGGTCGGGGCCAAGATTGTTTCTGATGCTCAAGCAGCCTGGGATCATGCCCTGGTGATCAAGGTCAAAGAGCCGCTGCCTGCTGAGTATGACTGTCTGCAAAAAGGTCAGATGTTGTTTACCTATCTGCACCTGGCAGCCTCTCGCGATCTCACAGAGCATTTGATTCACTCAGGGGTGAGTGCGATCGCCTATGAGACGGTGGAGCTAGCGGACAAAAGCCTGCCTTTATTAACCCCGATGAGCATTATTGCTGGGCGATTGGCAATTCAATTTGGGGCGAGATTTTTAGAGCGGCAACAGGGAGGCCGGGGAGTTCTCTTGGGGGGAATTCCTGGTGTGAAGCCGGGTAAAGTGATTATTCTTGGTGGCGGCGTTGTCGGCACCGAAGCGGCCCGCATTGCCCTAGGAATGGGAGCTAGGGTCTCCATCCTGGATATCAATGTAGAGCGGCTGGCGGAGCTAGAAAATTTGTTTGGCTCCAGGGTGGAGCTGCTCTACAGCACCTCTGGGCAAATTGCTGAAATCGTCCCTGCCGCCGATTTAGTCGTGGGCGCAGTTCTGGTCCCAGGTCGCAAAGCTCCGGTTCTGGTCCCCCGGTCCCTGGTCCAACGTATGCATCCCGGTTCGGTGATTATCGACGTGGCCGTGGATCAAGGTGGTTGCATCGAAACCCTGCGCACAACCTCCCATACCAATCCGATTTATTTTGAAGAAGAGGTTGTTCACTATGGGGTGCCAAACATGCCTGGCGCGGTTCCCTGGACAGCGACCCACGCCCTTAACAACAGTACCCTTCCCTACGTGCAGAAACTGGCAACCCTGGGGATGGCGGCCTTAAACCATGATCCTGCCCTGGCTAAAGGTTTGACGGTTCAGGAACATCGGTTAATGCACCCGGCGATTCAAGAGGTATTTCCTGATCTAGCTGCGTGACATCCTGTTGAGGTTGAATCAAAGATTACTCTTTATTCTTTATCAGCCCGGGAGGAGGATTTAGGCTTAGTGGTTTCTCCAGTCTTCGTCTTCTTAGACCGGGTTGACTTAGCCGCCGAGGTCGATTTACGGGTGGATTGACGTGATCCTCTGGAGGTGGAACTGCGGGAGCCCTTGCGGGTCGTTTTTGTTTTGCTTCCAGATTTAGGGGCAGTTTCCTTGGTTGCCAATAAGGCTAGAGCTGCCTCTAGGGTCAAAGCCTCGACCGGCTGCTCCTTAGGAACGGAAACATTGGTTTTGTTGTGCTTGATGTAGGGGCCGTAGGGACCATCAAAGACATTGACTGGATTGCCATCCCCAGGATGGTCTCCTAGTTCCCTCAGGGCTTGCTTGGATTTGCTGCGCCCCCGCTGTCCCTTCGGTTGAGCTAGAAGTTCCAGGGCTCGCTTGAGTTCAATCGTGAATAAATCATCCTCGGCTTTAAGGGAGCGGTAGTCCTTGCCCTCTTTGCCCTGATCGTGAACCACATAGGGACCAAAGCGGCCTAGGCCAACTTTAACTTTGCAGCCAGTTTCAGGATGTTCCCCCAGCGTTCGCGGCAGAGAAAGCAACTTCACTGCCTGTTCCACGGTCACGGCATCCATGGCCACTCCCTTGGGTAATGAGGCGCGCTTGGGTTTAGGATTCTCCTCTGTGGCCTCACCAAGCTGGACGTAGGGACCGTAGGCCCCAATTAGCAGATAAATCGGCTCTCCTTCTGGGTGCAACCCTAGTTTGTCAGGCCCTTCGATTTTTTGCTTTAGGAGCAGTTCAACCTGCGCTGGGTCCAAGTCTGCCGGAGTAACATCCTTGGGAATCGAGGCTTTGACGGGGCCATTGCCGTTCTCAGATTCGACGTAGGGACCAAAGCGGCCAATTCGGACCCTGGCATCCGCCAGATCAGGCAGCTCAACGGTGCGGGCTTCCCCAGGGTCAATTTGGCTCTCCCGTTCTTTGACCTGGGTTTCAAGACCGGTTTCTCCCAGGTAGAACTGGCGCAAGTAGGGCAACCAGTCCACCCCACCCGTAGAAATTTCATCTAGGGTTTGCTCCATCCGGGCCGTAAATCCGGGGTCCACTAGGTCAGGGAAATATTTCTCCAGCAGCCCGGTAACTGCAAAGGCTGTAAATGTGGGCACCAGGGCATTACCTGCTCGCTGGGCATAGCCGCGATCGCAAATGGTGCCAATGATACTGGCGTAGGTGCTGGGACGACCAATGCCTTCACTCTCCAGGGTTTTGACTAATGAAGCTTCCGTAAAACGAGCGGGGGGTTGGGTTTCGTGGCCCAGGGCCTCTAGGTTTAGACAGGTGGGGGTATCCCCTGGCTGCAGGGGCGGCAAAATTACCTCTTGATCTTCAATTGCTGCTTCCGGGTCATCAGAGCCTTCTACGTAGGCCCGGAAAAATCCAGCAAAATCAATCCGCTTACCCGCGGCCCGAAATCCGGCATCTTCAACCTGGAGTTGGACGCTGATATGGGTTTGCCGAGCTTCAGCCATTTGGGTGGCAATGGTCCGCTTCCAGATCAGGCCATAGAGCGATAACTCTGCCCCCCTTAAATTAGTTTCTTGGGGAGTGCGAAAGCGGTTCCCGGCCGGGCGAATTGCTTCATGGGCTTCCTGAGCCCCCTTGCTTTTGGTGGTGTACTGGCGGGGCTGAGGGCTGAGGTAGTTCTGGCCGTATTTCTGTTCAACACAGGCTCTCGCAGCGGCGATCGCCTGCTGGGACAAATGCACCGAGTCTGTACGCATGTAGGTGATAAAGCCCTGCTCATAAAGGCTCTGGGCAACCCGCATGGTTTCTCGGGCGGAGAGCCGCAACTTACGGTTGGCTTCTTGTTGCAGGGTAGAAGTGGTAAAAGGCGCGGAGGGTTTGCGGGTAACTGGCCGTTCTTCCAGGTCGGTAACTTGCCAGGTTTTATCGGTGATCCGCTCCAGGAGCTCCTGGGCTTGGGCTTCATTTAGCAGAACCACATCCCGGCCGGGGGCAAGCTGACCTGTATTTTCGTCAAAGTCACTGCCAGTGGCCAGGCGTTTCCCAGCCAGAAAAGTTAGCTGGGCTTCAAAGGGGGTTTCTGCCTGGGAGAGCCTTGCTTTTAAGTCCCAGTAGCTCCCCTGGCGAAAGGCCCGTCGCTCTCGCTCTCGTTGGACCAATAGTCGCACCGCCACCGATTGTACCCGGCCAGCCGAGAGGCTAGGGGCAATTTTTTTCCACAACAGCGGAGAGAGGGTATAACCTACCAACCGATCTAAAATTCGGCGAGTTTCTTGAGCCCGAACCAGTTGCTGATCAACCTCCCGGCAGTCATTCAGAGCCGCCTGAATTGCTTCCTCTGTGATCTCGTGAAAGACCATGCGTTTGATCGGAATTTTGGGGGCCAGTACCTGCAGCAGGTGCCAGCTAATGCTTTCTCCCTCCCGGTCTTCGTCGGTGGCTAGCACAAGTTCATCGGCAGACTTGAGAGCATCTTTAAGCTCTTTGACAACTTTCTTTTTGTCTTTAGGAATCACGTACAGCGGGTCAAAGCCCGCCTCAACATTGACCCCCAGGCTGGCCCACTTTTCCCCCTTGACCTTGGCCGGAATCTCGCTGGCAGACTGAGGCAGATCGCGAATATGCCCCATGGAGGCGGCAACCCGAAAATCAGCGGGCAAATAATTTCGAATCGTTCGGGCTTTGGTGGGAGATTCAACAATGACTAAGGTTGACATAAATCCCCAGAGGCTGCAACGACAATAGAACAAGAACTGAAATCTGGATCAAACACTCATTATCTCAGGCTAGAATTCCCCAGCCTGACAACGAACCGATCAATTGATTCCTTTCTTCACTTATAACCAATATTGCAGCTTTGCCCATAACTGACTAGCCCACAACCCCCTGAACAGAAGTTGCCATCCCCTAAAAATCAGGCCGCTGGTTTCTAGGAATTGCGATAGTCTGAGGAAAATGCACGGTAGAATCTTTTGAGGCGATTTACCCGTCGCCCTGTTGCCAAATATATTTTTAGTCCTCTCACTGTCTCTCCGCTATGGACTTTGCCAATCTTGCTGCCCAGCTGAATACCGGCGTGATCTTGCCAGAAGGAATTGTAATTGTCACTTTGCTGGTGGTATTGATCGCCGATCTAATTGCCGGTCGCTCCGCTTTGCAATGGACGCCCTATGCAGCGATCGCCGGACTTTTAGCGTCAGTTGCAGCCCTTTACTGGCAGTGGAATTCTGCTAACTCCCTGGCTTTTTTAGATAGCTTTAATGGCGATAACCTCAGCATTGTGTTTCGGGGGATTATTGCCCTTTCAACCGCTTTTACGATCTTGATGTCCATCCGCTACGTGGACCAAGCGGGCAGTTCCCTGCCAGAATTCATCACAATTTTGCTCACGGCAACGGTGGGAGGCATGTTCCTAGCAGGGGCAGAAGAGTTGGTGATGATTTTTGTCTCCTTGGAGACTTTGAGTATTGCCTCTTATTTAATGACGGGGTATATGAAGCGGGACCCCCGTTCTAACGAAGCAGCGCTGAAGTATTTGCTCATTGGGGCTGCCAGCTCCGCGATTTTTCTTTACGGCGTGTCGCTGCTCTACGGCCTCTCTGGGGGCGAGACGCATATCCGGGCGATCGCGGCAGGTATGGCTAGTACTGATCCATCTATCGGCGGCTTAATTGCCCTGGTATTTGTGATTGCGGGGATTGGCTTCAAGATTGCCGCCGTCCCCTTTCACCAATGGACCCCAGATGTCTATGAAGGCTCGCCAACACCGGTGGTGGCTTTTCTCTCTGTGGGATCTAAGGCGGCTGGCTTTGCCCTGGCAATTCGGTTTCTGACCACCACCCTGCCGACCATGAGTGACCAATGGCACTTGATTTTTACGGCCTTGGCAGTCCTGAGTATGGTGTTGGGAAACGTTGTGGCGATCGCCCAGACCAGCATGAAGCGACTCTTGGCCTACTCTTCGATTGCCCAGGCCGGGTTTGTGATGATTGGCCTGGTGGTTGGCACCGAAGCCGGCTACGCCAGTATGGTGTTTTACCTGCTGGTCTACTTATTTATGAACCTGGGGGCCTTTGCTTGTGT